>NZ_JBPPGD010000008.1:0-41093 GCF_051303165.1 Actinomyces sp. W5033
CCTCATCAAGCGGGTGGTCGGGGTGCCGGGGGACCGTGTGGTGGCGGACGGCTCGGGGACGGTGAGCGTCAACGGGGTGGTCCTGGACGAGGGGTACGTCAAGGAGGGCCGCTCGGCCTCGGACGTGGCCTTCGACGTGGTGGTGCCGGAGGGTTTCGTGTGGGTGATGGGGGACAACCGGTCCAACTCGGCGGACTCGCGCTTCCACCAGGACGACGCGCACGGCGGCTTCGTCCCCGTCAGCGAGGTCGTCGGCGTCGCCAAGGTCGTCGTGTGGCCGCTGGGCAGGCTCGGCACCCTGTCCGGTGGCCGGGAGGCCTTCAGTGCCGTCCCCGCCTCCTGACCGCAGGCTCGCGGGGCGTCGGCTGAGGGCGCTGGCCGGGGGTGCCGGGCGGGGCCGCTGGATGCGTGAGGTCGGGCACGTCGCCATCGAGGGGCTCGCCGCCCCGTGCGGCGCTGTGGCACACTGGCCGGGCCCTCGGGCCTCAGAGCGTCCCTGCCACTGGGGGGACGCCCATCGGGAAGGACCCCAGGGCGCCAGCACACGGCGCAGCCCCCTCAGCCCCGGCTCGGTGGGGGCGCGGCGCCACCGACCGATCGCCCCTGACCAGTGGCACGAGCGTGTGGAGATACTCCTATGAGCAACCTGATCGACGAGATCAACGCCCAGTCGCTTCGAGACGACGTCCCCGCCTTCCGTCCCGGCGACACCCTCAAGGTGCACGTCAAGGTCGTCGAGGGCAGCCGCAGCCGTGTCCAGGTCTTCCAGGGCATCGTCATCGGCCGCCAGGGCGCGGGCGTCGCCGAGACCTTCACCATCCGCAAGGTCTCCTTCGGCGTCGGCGTCGAGCGCACCTTCCCGCTCCACACCCCCTCCATCGAGAAGATCGAGGTCGTCTCCCGCGGTGACGTGCGTCGCGCCAAGCTGTACTACCTGCGCAACCTGCGCGGCAAGGCAGCCAAGATCAAGGAGCGTCGCGAGGACTGAGCCCCGGCTCGCCCCTCAGCTCATCGGCGTCGCCCGGTGCCCCTCCGGGTGCCGGGCGACGCCGCGTCCCAGGCGGGCACCCTCCCGCCGCCGTCCCTCCCGCAGCCCCGATGAGAGGGGGCCCGCATGACGAGCACCAGTGACCGCTCGCGCCACCAGGCCGGTGACACCAGTACCGCCGCCGGGGCCGGCGTCGAGGCCCCCGGCACCACGGGCTCGGCGCCGGCCGACGCGGGGACACCCACCCACGCCCTGCGCACCGCGGACACCCCCGACGCCGCCCCCGACGACCTGCCGGCCCCCACCCTTCCCCCCTCGTACCCGCCCGCGCGGCGGGCCAGGCCGCACGTCAGTGCTGTCCAGGCCCCCGCCCAGGGCCGACGTCGCAGGCGCCCGCGTGTGGCGGCCCTCGTCGCCGTCCTGGCGGTGCTCGTCGTCACGGCCTTCGTCAAGACCTTCGTGGTCCAGTGGTTCGAGATCCCCTCCGCCTCCATGGAGGACACGCTGGTGGCGGGCGACCGCGTGGTGGTGACCCTGTATGACGTCGGTGACCTCGAGCGCGGCGACGTCGTCGTCTTCCGCGACCCCGACCACTGGCTCGACACCCAGGACCCCACCGGGCTGCGCGGCGCGGTCCAGGACCTGCTCATCCTCATGCGCCAGCTTCCCGAGGACACCGGGCACATCCTCATCAAGCGGGTGGTCGGGGTGCCGGGGGACCGTGTGGTGGCGGACGGCTCGGGGACGGTGAGCGTCAACGGGGTGGTCCTGGACGAGGGGTACGTCAAGGAGGGCCGCTCGGCCTCGGACGTGGCCTTCGACGTGGTGGTGCCGGAGGGTTTCGTGTGGGTGATGGGGGACAACCGGTCCAACTCGGCGGACTCGCGCTTCCACCAGGACGACGCGCACGGCGGCTTCGTCCCCATGGAGGACGTCATCGGGGTGGGCGTCGCCGTCGTCTGGCCCGTCTCGAGCTGGAAGGGACTGGGGCAGGGCGCCCGCGCCTTCGACCTCGTGCCCGAGCCCGGACAGGCCCCGGCCCCTGCGCAGCCGGCCCCCGAGGAGGGCGCGTGAGCGCCCCGCACCTGCTGCCGGACCGTGTCCTGGAGCTCGAGGAGCTGGCGCGTCACAGCCTGGTGGGAGGCATGGACGAGGTGGGACGCGGCTCGCTCGCCGGCCCGGTCACCGTCGGCCTCGCCGTCGTCTCGCGCAGCACCCCGGACGCCTTCCCACAGGGCCTTGCCGACTCCAAGCAGCTGACCGCCCGCCGCCGTGAGGCCCTGGCCGGACCCTGCCGACGCTGGGTGCTGGACTGGGCGGTCGCCTCCTCCAGCCCCGCCGAGATCGACGCCCTGGGGATCGTTGGTGCCCTGCGCCTGGCTGGAAGGCGTGCCCTGGACGAGGCCGCCCGCCGCGGACACGCGCCCGGCCTCGTCATCCTCGACGGCACCTCGGACTGGCTCAGCCCGCCACAGGCGGACCTGCTCGGCACCCTGCCTGACGTCGGGCTGGGCGGGCAGGTCCCGGGGCTCGGCGCGGGGGCCCGGCTGCGTGTGGCTGTGCCGGCCGTGCGCACACAGGTCAAGGGCGACGCCCGCTGCGCCGTCGTCGCAGCGGCCTCCGTCCTGGCCAAGGTGCACCGTGACACGCTGATGAGCGCCCTCGAGGACCCCGGCTACGGCTGGGCCTCCAACAAGGGCTACGCCAGCGCCGCCCACGTCGCCGCCCTCGCCCGGCTGGGGGCCAGTGAGCAGCACCGGCGCAGCTGGCACCTGCCGGGACTGGGGCGCCCGGGCCCGCGCGGCTGACAGGCGCGGTGCGGCCGGGGCGCGGACCGCGGCCGGGACGTGTCCAGGCCCTCCCGACGCGCCCGGCGGGCGCCGTGGGCCCGTGCGCCCGGCGTGCGGCATGATGGCCCGGTGAGCGCTGAGGACCTTGAGGCATACGAGAACGACCTGGAGCTCGAGCTCTACCGCGAGTACCGGGACGTCGTCTCGCTCTTCGCCTACGTCGTCGAGACGGACCGGCGCTTCTACCTGGCCAACTCCGTGGACGTCCAGGTGCGCACCAACGGCGGGGAGGTGTTCTTCGAGCTCACCCTGGAGGACGCCTGGGTGTGGGACATCTACCGTGCCTCGCGCTTCGTCAAGTCCGTGCACGTCGTCACCTTCAAGGACGTCAACGTCGAGGAGCTGACCAAGCCCGAGATGGAGATCCCCGCCTGAGACCGGCACCGCACTGAGGCGCGTCCGGGCGCCGCACGCACCCGCTGACGGCGGGGCGGCCGGGCTCCACAGGCTCGGGCCGTGACGGGTGCCGACGCGGCTGTCCACAGCACGGCTGCCGCTGCCTCGCCCCGCGGCACCACCCTGACCCACGCTGGGGGCGGAGGTGGTCAGCATGACGGTGAGCACGGTGCCGGTGAGGGACGGTGGCACGGTTGCCGGCCCGGCGCTCGCGCCGCGCAGGGCGCAGGACGCGCGCACCGGCCGGCTCGGGGAGCAGATCGCGGCCCGCTACCTGCGCGACCGGGGCTGGCGGCTCCTGGGGCGCAACTGGCGGCCCGGCCCCGGCTCCGGCCTGCGCGGTGAGCTCGACCTCGTGGCCCTCGAGCCCGGCAGCGGGCACGACGCCGTCCTCGTCGCCCTCGAGGTCAAGACCCGTCGCGGCCTCGCCGTCGGCACCCCCGCTGGGGCCGTGACCCCCACCAAGCTCGCCCACCTGCGCGCCCTGGCCGGACGCTGGGCCGAGACCCACCGCCCGCCCGGCACCGCACCTGGGCTGAGGATCGACGTCGTCAGCGTCCTGCTGCGTGCGGGCGCCCCGGCCCAGCTGCGCCACCACCGTGGGGTGACGCTGTGAGCGGCCTCGCCCGGACCCTGGCCGTCACCCTCACCGGCCTGGAGGGCCATCTCGTTGACGTCGAGGCGCACGCTGCCGGGGGACTGCCCTCCTTCACCCTCGTCGGCCTGCCCGACGCCGCCGTGCGCGAGTCGCGCGAGCGCGTGCGCGCTGCCCTGTCCACCTGCGGCACCTCCTGGGGGGAGAAGCGCCTGACCGTCAACCTCTCCCCGGCGGACCTGCCCAAGAGCGGCACCGGATTCGACGTCAGCCTCGCCCTCGCCGTCCTCGCCGCCCGGGGCGACCTGCCCGCCCGGTCCCTGCCGGTCCTGGCCCGCACCCTCTTCATCGGAGAGCTCGGCCTGGACGCCTCCATCCGGCCCGTGCGCGGGATCCTCCCCGCCGTCAGGGCCGCAGCCGGCGCCGGGGTGAGCAGGGTCGTCGTCCCCTCCGGCTGCGTGGCCGAGGCCCGGCTCGTGCCCGGAGCCCGGGTCATCGAGGCGCGGCACCTGGCCAGCCTCATCACCGCCCTGGGTGGGCACCTTCCCGCACAGGTCCTGGCCCTGGCCGAGGCCACCGAGCCGCGCGGCGCCGTCATCACCGGGCCCGCTGCCACGCCGGGGTCCGGGGCGGACCTCGCCGACGTCGTCGGGCAGGAGGAGGCGCGCCACGCGCTCGAGGTCGCCGCTGCCGGCGGCCACCACCTGCTCCTGGTCGGGCCGCCCGGCGCGGGCAAGACGATGCTGGCCGAGCGCCTGCCCTCGATCCTGCCCAGCCTGACCGACGACGACGCCGTGACCGTGACCTCCCTGCACTCGGTGGCCGGGGCCTTCGACCCCGAGCACGGGCTCATCCGCACCCCGCCCCTGCGCGCCCCGCACCACACGGCCACGCGCGCCGCCGTCATCGGCGGAGGCTCCGGCCTGCCCCGTCCCGGGGACGTCTCGCTCGCCCACCGGGGCGTGCTCCTGCTCGACGAGGCCCCCGAGTTCCCCTCCGGCGTCCTCGACTGCCTGCGCCAGCCGCTGGAGTCCGGCCGCGTCACCATCGACCGTGCGCTCGGGCGCGCGACCTACCCGGCGGCCTTCCAGCTCGTCCTGGCCGCCAACCCCTGCCCCTGCGGCCAGGGCTCGGGGCGGGCCCTGGGGTGCACGTGCAGCTCCCTGCAGCGCAGACGCTACTTCTCACGCCTGTCCGGGCCGCTGCTGGACCGGGTCGATATCCGGCTCGAGGTCGGGCCCGTCACCGCGCAGGACCTGGCAGCAGGGGGCGCGGGAGAGGCCAGTGCCGACGTCGCCGCCCGCGTCCTCCAGGCCAGAGGCCGCGCCGCCCACCGCCTGGAGGGCACGCCCTGGCGGCTCATGGGGGAGGTCGCGGGCTCGTGGGTGCGTGAGCGCACCACAGCCGAGGACCCACGGCTCGTCCTGCCCCTCATGGACGCCCTTGACCGCGGTGACCTCAGCCTGCGCGGGGTCGACCGGGTCCTGCGCCTGGCCTGGACGCTTGCCGACCTCGCCGGTGAGCAGCGTCCCGGTGCGGCCGAGCTGGGCACCGCCCTGTCCCTGCGAACGAGAGGAGCCCGCCCATGAGCCTGAGCCTGCCCTTCGACCACCACGACCGTGTGCTGGCCGCAGCCGCCTGGTCCCGCCTGGCCGAGCCCGCGGACCGCGCCGCCAGCGCCCTGGTGGGGGCGCTGGGTCCTGGGCCGGCGCTCACCTGGCTGCTGGAGGAGGCCCATGACGCCGTCGGCGCTCTGCGCGCCGACCCCCGTCCGCCGCGTCCCCTGCGCGCACAGGCGGGCGGCGCAGGCGCGAGCGCCGCCTGGGCGCGTGCCGCCGCCCGCTGGGCACCTCGACTCGCCGGGCTCGAGCCCCGGCGCGACCTCGACCTGCTCGAGCGCCTGGGCGGAAGCCTTGTCCTGCCGGGGGACCCGTGGTGGCCCGCAGGCCTGGACGAGCTCGAGCAGCCTCCCTTCTGCTTGTGGGTGCGCGGCGACCCCGCCCTCCTGGCGCGCCGCGACAGTGGGCCGCCCGCCCCACAGGGCGCAGCAGCAGGGACCGCGGCGCCCGGGCGGCAGGACCGTGTGCCTGCCGGGCCGGGCAGCGGGCTCGCCCTGGCCCTGGTCGGCTCGCGGTCCTCAACCCGCTACGGGGAGCAGGTCGCACGCGGGATGGCCAGGGACGTGGCGCGGGCCGGGGCCGTCGTCGTCTCCGGGGGCGCCTTCGGCATCGACGCCTGCGCCCACGCCGGCGCCCTGCGAGGTGGCCGGACCGTGAGCGTGTGCGCCGGAGGCGTTGACCGCCTCTACCCGGCCGGCAACACCCGGCTGCTTCAGGAGGTCCTGGGCTCCGGGGCGCTGGTTGCCGAGGTCCCTCCCGGCTGCCAGCCGGCCAGGCACCGTTTCCTGTCACGCAACCGTCTCATCGCCGCCATGACCGACGCCACCGTCGTCGTCGAGGCCGCCTGGCGCTCAGGGGCCCTGTCCACCGCCCGGCACGCGCGCGACCTCGGCCGCCCTCTTGGGGCGGTGCCGGGGCCCGTGCTCTCACGCGAGTCCGTGGGCTGCCACCGGTTGCTGCGCGAGGGGGCGGTGTGCGTCACCGACGCCGACGACGCCCTCGAGCTCATCACCCCGGTGGGGACCATGGACCCGGACGGCGCGCGCTCGCGGGCCAGCGACAGCGGGCCCGCGAGCCTGCTGGACGGCCTCGAGCCGACCGCCGCCGCCGTCCTGGACGCCATGCCCGTGCGTGCCGCGGCCGAGGCCTCCGGGATCGCCCGGGCCGCGGGGCTCAGCGAGCGGGAGGTGCGCAGCGCTCTGGGACTGCTCGAGCTGGCGGGCCGGGTGCACCGTGATGGAGGGCGCTGGCGGCGGAGCACCTAGCCTGGGGTCATGACTCAGCAGGCACCGCTCACCCGGGGAGAGCTCCTTGACGCCTGGTTCCGCCACCTCACCCACCGGCGGGGCCTGAGCGAGCACACGGTGCGCGCCTACACCGGTGACCTGGAGGATCTGCTCACCTTCCTCGGTGCCGGGCCGCAGCAGAGCGCGCCCGTCACCGATGCCCTGGCCGGGCTCGACCTGGCGGGGCTGCGCGCCTGGCTCGCCTGCCTGGACGCCTCGGGCTGCTCACGGGCCACCATCGCGCGCCGAAGCGCTGCCATCCGCACCTTCTCCTCCTGGGCCGCACGTGAGGCGCTGACCTCCTCTAACGTCGCCGCCCGTCTGCGCTCGCCGCGCGCCGACAACCGCCTGCCCAACGTGCTCACCCCCGCCCAGGCCCGGGCCCTGCTCGATGCGGCGGCGCAGGAGGCCGAGCAGGCCCGCGAGCACGCCGAGGCCGCCGGTACTCGCAGCGCCGAGCGGGAGTGGGCGACCTCGCTGCGCGACGCCGCCATGCTCGAGGTGCTGTACGCCACCGGGGTCCGGGTCTCCGAGCTGTGCGGGCTCGACCTACCCGACGCCAACCGCCGTGAGCGCACGCTCACGGTGCTCGGCAAGGGCGGCAAGGAGCGCGTCGTGCCCTACGGAACCCCGGCCGCCCGGGCGCTGGAGGCGTGGCTGGCCCAGCGCAGGGTGCTTGTCTCACCGCGCTCGGGCGACGCCCTGTTCGTGGGGGCGCGGGGCGGGCGCGTGGACCCGCGGGCCGTGCGCGGGCTCGTGCACCGCATGGCAGCGCGTGCGGGGGCGCCGGACCTGGGCCCCCACGGGCTGCGCCACAGCGCCGCCACGCACGTGCTGAGCGGCGGAGCGGACCTGCGCAGCGTCCAGGAGCTGCTCGGCCACTCCTCACTGGCCACGACCCAGCGCTACACGCACGTGACCCCCGAGCGGCTTCGCGCCGTCTACGACCAGGCCTTCCCCCGCGCGTGAGCGGCCGGCGCCCGCTCGGAGGCGGCGTCCCGCGCCCGCGGGCCTCAGCACGGGGCAGGCTCACGGCCCCGGCCGGCGACCGAGGGGCTTGAGGCGGATGACCGGAGGCTCCAGCAGCCGCAGTGGGTTGACATAGCTCTTGGGCCCGGTGCGCGCGCCCCAGTGGAGCGCGTCGGCGCCGTCCGGGCGGTGCCCGGCCACGAGCAGGCCGATGACCTGGCCCGCCTCGACCCGGTCCCCGGCTCCGACCACCGGCTCCACGGGCTCGTAGGTGGTGCGGACACCACCCTCGTGGTCGATGGACACGAGCGGACGCCCCGCGACGCTCCCCGCGAAGGCCACGGTCCCAGCACCTGCGGCGAGGACGGGCGATCCGGCGGGCAGTGCCAGGTCAACGCCGCGGTGCCCGGCTCCCCAGGCCTGGGCCGGCGGGGTGAAGCCCTCGAGAACCGGGGCAGGCTCCCCGGTGGGCCACTGCCAGCTGTGCGCCGGCGCGACGCGGCCTGCGCCGGGACCGTGGGGCGGGCTCTCGTGGACCGCGGCCCCTGCTCTCGTCGGCGCCCCGGCGCCGAGCACGAGGCCGGCCAGGAGCAGGCAGGCCACGAGCCTGCGCAGCGCGGTGGCCGCACGTGCCGGGACGGAGGCGGCGGGCGGAGAGGTACTCATGACTCCAGGGTGCCGACGTCGGCACGGCGCGCCAGCCTGAGCGGCACGCTCCTGTGGACCGCGCGGCATGAGGATGGTGCGGCGCCTGCCTGTGGAGCCCGGCGGCCCCGGGCAGGCGGCGGCGCAGCTGCGCCGAGGTGACGCGCACGACACCGGTGACAGGGACCTTTGGGCGTCCCGGCGCGGAAAGGTCCTCGTGGCCCGTGATAGTGTCGCCGACGCAGTCTGTGCGGGACCTCCCGCACCGGGCTGACATCGCGTGCCCGCGCCCGCGAGCCCGCCCCACCTGACGGCCCTGCCGCCAGGTGCCCGGAGGGTGAGTGGGATCGTCCTTTCGGACGCCACGGCCGAGGTCCCGCAGCCCGTCTGCGGGTGGCCGGGCGTCGCGGGCACCAGGCCCCGTCCGCAGCCTCTTGGCCGCGGAGCCCGGACCGCTCGCGCGGCTCGAGGTCAACGGGGGACAACCACTCACGGGACGCCGTCGGAGCGCCGCAGGGGCGCAGCCCGGCCCGTCCCCCTCACTGCGCGTGCGGGGCACCCTCCCCGCCCGCGTCGAAAGGACCGTCATGGCCATCGTCACCATGCGTCAGCTCCTCGAGTCCGGCGTCCACTTCGGCCACCAGACCCGCCGCTGGAACCCCAAGATGAAGCGCTTCATCCTCACCGAGCGCAACGGCATCTACGTCATCGACCTCGCCAAGAGCGTCGAGGGCATCAACGTCGCCTACGACTTCGTCAAGGAGACCGTCGCCCGCGGCGGCAACATCCTGTTCGTCGGCACCAAGAAGCAGGCCCAGGCCGCCGTCGCCGAGCAGGCCCAGCGCGTGGGCATGCCCTTCGTCAACCAGCGCTGGCTGGGCGGCATGCTCACCAACTTCTCCACCGTGCGCGCCCGCCTGGACCGTATGAAGGAGCTCGAGCAGATCGACTTCGACGACGTGGCCGGCTCCGGCCGCACGAAGAAGGAGCTGCTCATGATGCGCCGTGAGAAGGACAAGCTCACCAAGACCCTCGGTGGCATCCGCGACATGTCCAAGCTGCCCTCCGCCATCTGGGTCGTGGACACCAAGAAGGAGCACCTGGCGATCGCCGAGGCCCAGAAGCTGGGCATCCCGGTCATCGCCATCCTCGACACCAACTGCGACCCCGACGAGGTCACCTACGGCGTCCCCGGCAACGACGACGCCATCCGCGCCGTCGAGCTGCTCACCCGCGTCGTCGCCGACGGCGTCGCCGACGGTCTCGTGTCCCGCTCCGCCGGGCGCGCCCGCACGGGCGAGGAGGCCGAGGTCCCCGCCGCCGACGCCGAGCCGCTGCCCGAGTGGGAGGCCGAGCTCCTCGCCGGCACCGAGGCCGCTCAGGCGCCCGCGGCCGAGGACGGCGAGGCCTCCGAGCAGGCCTGAGCCCTCCACCGACCACCACCGCTAGCACAGCTTCCAAGGAGAACATCCATGGCGAACTACACCACCGCCGACATCAAGGCCCTGCGTGAGCAGACCGGCGCCGGCATGATGGACGTCAAGAAGGCGCTCGACGAGGCCGAGGGCAACCTTGACAAGGCCGTCGAGATCATCCGCGTCAAGGGCCTCAAGGGCATCGCCAAGCGTGAGGGCCGCGCGACCGGCGCCGGCCTCATCGCTGCCCAGGTCATCGACACGGCCGAGGGCCAGGTCGGCATCCTCGTCGAGACCAACGCCGAGACCGACTTCGTCGTCAAGAACGAGAAGTTCATCGACTTCTCCAACAAGGTCCTCGCGGCCGCCGTCGCCTCCGGGGCCGGCAGCGCCGAGGCCCTGGCCCAGGTCGAGGTCGAGGGCGAGACCGTCCAGGCCCTCACCGACGGCATGCAGGCCGTCATCGGCGAGAAGATCGTCGTCTCGCGCGTGGCCCGGCTCGCCGCGCCGAAGGTGGACCTCTACCTCCACCGCACCAACCCGGACCTGCCCGCGCAGGTGGCCGTCCTCGTCGGCACGGACGACAAGGCCGCCGAGGTCGCCCACGACGTCGCGATGCACATCGCCGCCTACTCCCCGACCTACCTCACCCGGGACGAGGTCCCGGCGGAGGTCGTTGAGAAGGAGCGTGCCATCGCCGAGGAGACCACCCGCGCCGAGGGCAAGCCCGACAAGGCTATCGCCAAGATCGTCGAGGGGCGCCTGGGCGGCTTCTTCAAGGAGATCTGCCTGACCGAGCAGGCCTTCGCCAAGGACCCCAAGACCACGGTCGGCAAGGTCGTGGCGGCCACCGGTGGCGAGGTCACCGGCTTCGTGCGCCTGCGCGTGGGCGCCTGACACCTGTCAACAGGACGTTCCCGCCGTGCCCGAGGGCGCGGTGGGGGACGTGGACGGCCGGGGGCCGGGTAGTGCTGTCTACCTGGCCCCCGGCCGTCGTCCTGTGCCGACGCGGGCCTTGTCCAGCCCGCCCGGCAGCCGCCGGTCCCGGCCGCTGCCCGGAGGCCCCTCGGGGCGGCGCAGCCGCCACCGAGGCGCTGTGACGCCCTCCGACACACACTTGAACTCTGATGTCAGATGTATGATGATCCGGGCGTGGCTCAACGACGAACCACATCCCTTCTGACCATGTTCGCCGCGCTGGCGCTGTGTCTTCCCGCAGCGCTCGTGCCCTCCCTGAAGGCTCACGCCGAGACCTTTGATCTGGCGACGATCGACCTTGCCCTGGCCGGGGTGCCTGCCAACGGCACGTCCTGGGTCGAGGGGGAGCAGGTCCCGCTGGACATCACCATCACCAACACCTCCGACCAGAACCTCGGTTTCCGCCCCTCCGACGCCAACCTCACGGGTCACGAGGCCTGCCGCTGGCACTGGATGGCGCCCAACAGCCCTCAGACCTGCAGTGGCCGGGCGCGTTATACCGTCACCGCCGAGGACGTCGCCTCGGGCACCCTCAAGCCCTCGGTGGCCTACGAGGCATTCCGCATCCGCGGCTACCAGGGCGATGAGGAGCTCGTCGGCACCGTCACCACCGAGCTACCCGTTGTCTACCAGCAGGACCCCAACGACCCCGGCGCTCCCGTCCTGACGGCCAAGGTCGAGGCCCTCACCCCGGCCCCCGCCGACGGCTACGGCCTTGGGCAGGTCATCGACCACCGACTGACCGTGACCAACACATCCACGAGCGCCCGCTCCGCCTTCGTCAGCGCAACGAACCTCGATGGCACCGCCAACTGCCGTTGGCGCAACATCGCGCCCCACCACGCGTTCGGGCGCCTACCACATCCGCATTCCCGCCATCGCTGTGGCCTCCAACGGTGACCTGCTCGCCGCGTACGACCGCCGCCCGATGGACGGCGGGGCCGGCGGCGGCGACTCGCCGAACGCCAACTGGATCGTCCAGCGCCGCTCCACCGACGGTGGCCGCACCTGGCAGCCGGAGACGGTCATCGCCCAGGGAGACACCGCTGCCGCGACCCGCCTGGGCTTCTCCGACCCCTCCTACGTCGTGGACGCCACGACGGGCACCATCTTCAACTTCCACGTCCAGAGCTTCGACTCCGGCGTCTTCGCCAACAACCCGGCCTACACCCGCGGCGCCGACGGACGCATCGACGAGACCGACCGGCACACGATGAACCTGGGCCTGTCCGTCTCCACCGACAACGGCCACACCTGGAGCCAGCGGGTGGTCACCGCCCAGGCCCTGCACGACAAGACGGACCTGCGCTCGTGCTTCGCGACCTCCGGCGCCGGCATCCAGAAGAAGCAGGCCCCCCACGCGGGCCGGCTGGTACAGCAGATCGCCTGCGTGCGCACTGACGGACGGGTCGTGGCCATGTCCATGTACTCCGACGACCACGGCCAGAGCTGGGCCACCGGTGCCTACACCCCCACCGACCGCGGCGTTGGCGAGGCCCCGTGGCGCTTTGACGAGAACAAGGTCGTCGAGCTCTCCGACGGCCGTCTTATGCTCAACTCGCGCACACCCAAGAGCGCGCCGGGTGGCGGCCACCGCATCATCTCCGTCTCCGACGACGGCGGGGCGACCTGGGGCCAGCCCTATGTCGAGACCCAGCTCATCGACTCCGGCAACAACGCCCAGATCATCCGCGCCTACCCCAACGCCGTCCCCGGATCCGCGCGCTCACGCGTCCTGCTGTACTCCGGTGCCTTCAACGCCAGCGCCAGGACGAACGGCACCGTGCTCGCCTCCTGCGACGACGGCCAGACCTGGAGCCACAAGCGCGAGCTCATTGTCGCCGGCACCGCGGCCCAGAGCCTGACCGACGGCCAGGATGAGGCCGCCATTGACGTGAGCACCAGCGGCGGGGACCCGGCGCTGGAGGACACGGTCACCGTCACCGGCCTGCCCGCTGGCCTGGCCTACGACCCCCAGACCCGCACCATCAGCGGCCGTGAGGCGGCGGGCATCACGGAGCAGAAGGACTACCAGGTCACCGTGAGCGTCATCGAGGAGGAGGACGGCACCGGGCTGGACGCCCGCACGGCCACCACCACCTTCACCCTGACGCTGAAGCCCAACCCGGCACCCACCCCGACCGCGAGCCCGACCGACGACACGACCGCAGGCCCGACCGCGGCGCCGTCCCAGCCGAGCGCCCAGTCGAGCCGGGGCCACAGCCTCGCCCGCACGGGCGCCGCAACCGTGGCGCTGCTCACCGCCGCCGGAGCCCTGGGCGCAGGAGGCCTTCTGCTGCGCCGCCGCGCCGAGCGCTCCTGAGCCGACAGGCCACACCGAGGGCCGCTGCCACCAGCCACGTCCTGTGGCCGGGGCAGCGGCCCTCGTGCATGTGGACGCGCCTGCTGGCGCGGCGCCCGGCGGCCTGCGAGCGGGTAGGCTCGCCCGAGGGCGTGCGCGCCCGTCAGCCCGGACCCGGGACCCACGACCGAGGAGAGCCATGAGCGCCACAGCGGACACACCCAGCACGCACCCCCGCCCGCGTCGTGTCCTGCTCAAGCTCTCCGGCGAGGTCTTCGGCGGAGGCAGCGTCGGCCTGGACCCCGACGTCGTCTCCGACGCCGCCCGCCAGATCGCCGAGGCCGTGCGCCAGGGCGTCCAGGTCGCCGTCGTCGTCGGTGGTGGCAACTTCTTCCGCGGCGCCGAGCTGTCCCAGCGGGGCATCGACCGCGCCCGCGCCGACTACATGGGCATGCTCGGCACCGTGATGAACGCCCTGGCCCTGCAGGACTTCATCGAGCAGGCCGGTGTGCCCGCCCGCGTGCAGTCCGCGATCGCCATGACCCAGGTCGCCGAGCCCTACCTGCCGCTGCGCGCCATCCGCCACATGGAGAAGGGCCGCGTCGTCGTCTTCGGGGCCGGTGCCGGGCTGCCCTACTTCTCCACCGACACCGTCTCCGCCCAGCGCGCCCTGGAGTCCCACTGCGACGAGCTCCTCGTGGGCAAGAACGGCGTGGACGGCGTCTACACCGCCGACCCGCGCAAGGACCCCAGTGCCAGGCTGCTCGACACGCTCACCTACGAGCGTGCCCTGTCCGACGGGCTGCAGGTGGTCGATGCCTCCGCCTTCGCCCTGTGCCGGGACAACAACCTCGCCATGAGGGTCTTCGGCATGGGCGAGCCCGGCAACATCACCCGCGCCCTGCTCGGGGAGAAGATCGGCACCCTCGTCACCAGGGCCTGAACCGGCCACGCACCGCACCCACCCCACGAACACCGAAGGAAGACTGATGATCGACGACGTCATGCTCGAGGCCGAGGAGAAGATGGAGGCCGCCCTCGAGGCCGCCAAGCGCGAGCTGGCGGCCATCCGCACCGGCCGCGCCAACCCTGCCATGTTCAACACCCTCATGGTGGACTACTACGGCGCCCCCACCCCGCTGCAGCAGCTCGCCGGGATCACCATCCCTGAGGCCCGCACCGTCATCGTCAGCCCCTTCGACCGCTCCGCGATGAAGGCCATCACGACGGCGATCCGTGAGTCCGACCTCGGCGTCAACCCCACCGACGACGGCACCGTCATCCGCGTGACCCTGCCGGCCCTCACCGAGGAGCGCCGCAAGGACTACGTCAAGCTCGCCCGCACCCGCGCTGAGGACTCGCGCGTCCAGGTCCGCGGCATCCGCGGCAGGTCGAAGAAGGAGCTCGAGGCCATCAAGAAGGCCGGGGAGGCCGGGGAGGACGACGTCAAGCGCGCCGAGTCCGAGCTCGATGCCCTCACCAAGCGCTTCGTCGAGTCCGTTGACACCGCCCTGGCCGCCAAGGAGTCCGAGCTCCTCGAGGTCTGAGACCCAGGCCCCCCGACCGGACGAGACCGCCCGTGAGCCTGCTGAGCACCCTGCTGGCCCCGCCGCCGACGCGCAACCACACGCCCTTGCCCTCCACCGGGCGGGCCGGGCGCAACCTGCCCGCCGCCATCGGGGTGGCAGCCGTCCTCATCGCGGTGGTTCTCGCCTCCTTGCTCGTCAAGAAGGTCGTCTTCGTCGGCCTCGTCGTCGTGGCGGTGTGCGGTGCCCTGTGGGAGCTCGCCGGCGCCGTCGCGCGCAAGGGCATCCGGCTGCCCCTGGCCCCCCTGTGGCTCGGCACGCTCGGCATCGCCGTGTGCGCCTGGACCCTCGGCGCGGAGGGGGCCTTCGGCGCCTACATCGCCACCTCAGGCGCCTGCGTCCTGTGGTGCTTCCTCGACCAGGCGGAGGCGGACTCGGGGACCCTGCTCGAGGCTGCCGGCCACGACGACGTGCCGCGCACTCACGCCCATGACACCGTGCGCCGCTCACGCTCGGTCACCGCGGCCGCCGCGGTGCTCGCCGCCAGCTACCTGCCCTTCCTCGCCGGCTTCGCCGTCCTGCTGGTCTCACAGGACCAGGGGGCGGGCAAGATCATCACGCTCATCGCCCTGCCGGTCGCCAATGACACCGGTGGCTGGCTCGCCGGCATCACCTTCGGCAAGCACCCCATGGCGCCGAGCGTGTCACCGAAGAAGTCGTGGGAGGGTTTCGCTGGCTCAGTCGCCGCCACGGTGCTCGCCGGGAGCCTGTGCGTGCGGGCCCTGGACGGGCCCCAGTGGGCAGGTGCCCTGCTCGGGCTCGTCATCGTCATCGTCTCCACCCTGGGCGACCTCGGCGAGTCGCTGCTCAAGAGGGACCTGGGCCTGAAGGACATGGGCACGCTCCTGCCCGGGCACGGCGGCCTCATGGACCGGCTCGACTCCATCCTCGTCGCCGCCCCCGTGGTCTACGTCGCCACCCTCCTGATGCGCTGAGTCACGTCCGGGCGAGGCGTGACGAGGACGTGGGCGCGCGTGTGACCCCCGGCGCGGCGCAGTGGCCCGCAGACCGGTAACCTCGGCAGCCGCGAACCCCGCCCCGAGCACCCACCGACCCGGTGAGAGGAGCCTCAGCCTCGTGAGCCCCGCCCGCAACCAACCACGCCGCACGGCCCAAGCCGCGCCCCCCTCGACCCCCTCGGGGCGGGCCCGCACCCCGGCACCCGTGCCCGTGGGCCTCAGGCGCCGCCGTCCCGGGGAGGTCCAGGTCATGCCCACGGACCAGGCCCCCGAGGGCGCCACGAGCCCCGACGCCAGGCCCCGGCTGTCCTTCGCCGTGCCCGTCGCCCGTGGCAAGGCGCCCCGGCACCTGGCGGACCTCGACCTGTCGGCTCGAAAGAGCGCTCTCGCCGACGCCGGACTGCCGGCCTTCCGTGCTGACCAGCTCTCCCGTCACTACTTCACGCACTTCACACGCGAGGCAGCGGACATGACGGACCTGCCCGCTGCCCAGCGCGAGCAGATGGCCGCCGAGCTCCTGCCGGAGCTCATCACCGAGGTGCGTGCCCTGAGGGCTGACGGTGGGCGCACCATCAAGCACCTGTGGCAGCTGCACGACGGCGTGCGTGTGGAGTCCGTCCTCATGCGCTACCGCGAGCGCACCACCCTGTGCGTGTCCTCCCAGGCCGGCTGCGGCATGGCCTGCCCCTTCTGCGCCACCGGCCAGATGGGGCTCACCCGCAACCTGTCCACCGCGGAGATCATCGAGCAGGTCCGTCACGCCGCCCTGGCCTCCCAGCGCGGCGACCTCACCGGCGGGCCTGCGCGCCTGTCGAACGTCGTCTTCATGGGCATGGGCGAGCCGATGGTCAACTACAAGAACGTCGTCGCCGCCCTGCACCGCATGACCGACCCGGCGCCGGAGGGCTTCGGCCTGTCCGCCCGAGCGATCACCGTCTCCACGGTGGGCCTCGTGCCCCTCATCCGCCGGCTCGCGGGGGAGGGCATCCCGGTGACGCTGGCCGTGTCCCTGCACGCCCCCGACGACGTCCTGCGCGACGAGCTCATCCCCGTCAACTCCAAGTGGAAGGTCGGTGAGCTGCTCGACGCCGCCCACGACTACTTCGAGGCCACCGGGCGGCGCGTGTCCATCGAGTACGCCCTCATCAAGGACATGAACGACCACGCCTGGCGGGCTCAGCTGCTCGCCGACGAGCTCAACCGGCGCGGGCGGGGCTGGGCCCACGTCAACCCCATCCCCCTCAACCCCACCCCCGGCTCCATCTGGACCTGCTCCGAGCCGGACGTCCAGGACCGCTTCGTGGATACACTGCGCCAGGCGGGTGTCACCACGACGGTGCGCGACACCCGCGGCAGCGACATCGACGGCGCCTGCGGCCAGCTGGCCGCCGAGGTGCTGGGCCAGGAGAGGTCGAGGACACAGCAATGAGCGGCATGTTCCCCACAGTGGGTGCCCTGCGCCGGGGCTACCGGCCCGAGCAGGTCGATCGCTACTTCAGCAGCGCGCACGAGATCTACGAGGCCGGGGAGCTGGAGGAGATGGACTCCGAGGGCGTGCGCGCCGTCGCCTTCGACGTCGTCCACGGCGGCTACCAGCCCGAGGCCGTTGACGCCGCCCTGGACCGTCTGGAGGCGGCCTTCCTCCAGCAGCGCCGTGCCGACGTCGTCTCCCGGCTGGGACGCGAAGCCTGGATGCGCCAGGTGGCCGAGCTCGCCACGAGCCTGTACCCCAGGCTCCTGCGCCCTGCGGGGGCGCGCTTCGCCCCCGCCCGGGGCCGCGGCTACAGCCGTGACGAGGTGGACGCCCTCATGGACCGCGTCGCCGCCTACTTCGACTCCGGCACCACGCTCAGCTCCGGGCAGATCCGTTCCACCCTGTTCACCTCCGCACGCGGCACCAGGGCCTATGACGAGCGCAGCGTGGACCGCTACCTCGCCCGCGTCATCGAGGTGCTGCTCTGCGTCGAGTGAGCGCCCGGGCCGTCCTCCAGCCCAGATCACAGGAGACCGTCGCATGAGCGCCACCCTCGCCTACGTCCTGGGCGTCCTCGTCCTCGTCGTCGGTATCGCCCTGTCCGTGGCGCTGCACGAGCTGGGTCACATGCTGCCGGCCAAGGCCTTCGGGGTGAAGGTCACCGAGTACTTCATCGGTTTTGGGCCGCGCCTGTGGTCCGTCCACCGCGGTGGCACCGAGTACGGCGTCAAGGCGGTGTGGCTGGGCGGTTACGTGCGCCTGCTGGGCATGCTGCCGCCGGCCCGGCCCGGCCACCCGGACAGGCCCGGCTCCATGGTGGCCCAGGCCCGTGAGGAGTCCCTGGCCGAGCTCGGCCCCGACGAGCAGCACCGCGCCTTCTACCGCCTGAGCGTGCCCCGCAAGCTCGTGGTCATGGCCGGAGGTATCCTCACCAACCTCGTCCTGGGCGTGGTGCTGCTGGCCGTCGCCCTGGGCGTCGTCGGGCAGCCGGGCTACACCGCCACCGTCGCCACGGTCGCGCAGTGCGTCACCTCCGACCCCTCGGCCGACTGCGCCAGCACGGACCCGCTCTCGCCGGCGCGCTCCGCCGGCCTCGAGCCGGGTGACCGCCTGCTGACCTGGGCGGGCGACCCGCTCGCGAGCTGGGCCGAGGTGCAGTCCGCCATCGCCGCTCACGGGGCGGGCCCTCAGGAGGTGGTCGTCGAGCGCGGTGGCCAACGGCTCACCCTCACCGTCACCGCCGTCGAGGTCGAGCGGAGCGTCTACGACGAGGCCGGCCGGCCGGTCACGGGCGAGGACGGGGCGCCGCTGACCCGTCCGCGTGCCTACGTCGGGATCAGTCCGGCCCTGGGAACCGTGCGTGTGCCCGCCGACGAGGTCGCGGGACAGGTCGCGGGCGCCGTCGGCCAGACCCTCAAGGCCATCGCCTCCCTTCCCGTCGGCGTCTACCACGCGGTCCTGGCGGGCCTGGGGACGCAGGAACGCAGCCAGGACGGCCCGGTCAGCCTCGTGGGCGTCGGGCGCATCGCCGGGGAGGTGTCCTCGGCGGGCACCGGCACGGGGCGCGTGCCCTTGTCCGTGCGCCTGTACTCGATGATCAGCCTCCTGGGCTCGCTCAACCTCGCCCTGTTCGCCTTCAACCTCGTTCCCCTGCTGCCGCTGGACGGCGGGCACGTGGCCGGAGCCTGCTGGGAGGGGCTGCGCCGAACCTGGGCGCGTGCCACCGGCCGGCCCGACCCCGGCCACGTGGACACGGCCCGCATGCTCCCCGTCGGCCAGGTGGTGGCCGGGCTGCTCGTCGTCCTGGCGGTTGTGCTCGTCTGGGTGGATCTCGTCGCCCCCCTGTGAGGAGCACTGTGCGCCTGACGCCCCGTACCTCCCGGCTCCTGGTTCCCGTGTCCCAACGGATGACCGGGGGGCTGCTCTCCCTGTGCGCCCTGGACCCGGTGGCCGGCGTGGGCCTGGCCGGTCAGCTGGGCCGCTGGCCGACATGGGGCAGCGGCGACGTCGTCGCCCTGGGCCGTGCCGGGCAGCCCGACGGCGGGGCCTGGGCCACCAGCTCTCTCCTTCCCCTCGGCCTCGCCGCCCGGCCGGCCCTGGGCCACCCGGGCTCCAGCAGCGCCCAGGTGCGTGCGCTGGCCGAGCACGCCCGCCGGCGCCTGACCCGCAACGGCTCCGTCTACGGCCCCGTCGAGGACGTCGAGCCCGTGTGGGGCGAGCTGGCGGGGATGGGGGTGGCCAGCCGTGAGGAGAGGTGGAGCCAGCCGCTGCTCGTGGCGCCCCACCCGCCCGGTGGCCTGGCCGCTGCCGTGCTCCGACGGCGCCGGGAGGCCGGATGGGTGGCCGCGCTGCTGCACGCGGCCACGAGCCCGCAGGAGCCTGCCGTGCTGGAGGCCTCGGTCGCGATGTTCCGCGCGGAGCTCGGCTACAACCCGACGGACTCAGGCGGCGCCTACGCTCGTCACGTCTCCTGGCTCGTGGGCGCCGGGCGCAGCTACGTCGTCCTCGATGACGGTGCGGGGCGTGCGTCGCTGCCGGGCGGGCCGAGGGCCGTGGCCTTCAAGGCGGACGTCGGCGCCCTGTGGCACCCGCCCCACGGGCGCGGCGGCGTCGCCCTGATCACCGGCGTGTGGACCCGCAAGGACCTGCGCGGCCAGGGGGTGGGCAGCGTGGCCCTGGCCGCCGTCGTCGATGCGGTGCGCGCCGAGCACGTGGGCCACCACGGCACTGTGTGCCTGTACGTCAACGACTACAACACGCCGGCCCTCGGCCTGTACCGGGGGCTGGGCTTCGAGCGCGTGGGGACCTACGCGACCGTCCTGCTGTGAGGACGCGCCTGCTCAGCCCTCACCGGCCGCGGCACGGACCTGGGCGAGCAGCCGGCGGGCGGTGTCCTGGTTCATGCGCTCCGCGGACCGCAGCAGCTCGGCGACCTGCTCGATCTGCTCACCGCGTGCGCCCACGGTGATGGCCAGGGCACGCGAGTGCATCGACATGTGGCCCTTCTGGATCCCGTCGGTGACCAGCGCCCGCAGGGCCGCGAGGTTCTGCGCCAGGCCGACGGCGGCGACCACCCGCGCCACCTCGGCGGCGTCCTCGGCCCCGATGAGCCCGAGCGCGGCCTCGGCCTGGGCCAGGGCGTGGATCGTGCCCCCGACGCTCGCCAGCGGCAGCGGCACGCTCATCTGCCCGTGCAGCACCGCGGCGCCCTGCGGGCGCGTGAGCGACCACTGCGACAGGCCCCGGTAGCGCCCGTCACGCGCGGCCCAGGCGTGACAGCCGGCCTCCACGGCACGCGTGTCGTTGCCGATGGCGAGCGCGGCGGCGTGGACCCCGTTCATCACGCCCTTGTTGTGCGTCACGGCGCGGGTGGTATCGACCTGGGCGAGGTCGGAGGCCAGGGCGATGCGGCGGGCGGTGCGCTCCGCCAGGCCCGCCAGCTCCTCGCCCTCCAGCCCGCGGGCGGCGCGGGCCGGCACGAGCAGCGCCGCCGGCAGGTCGCAGGAGACCTCCACGAGGGAGCCGACGGCGTAGTTGGAGATGATCGCCATGAGCACCTCCTCGTCGGGGAAGCGCTCACGCAGGACGGCGGCCACCGCCTCGCCGATGGTGTCGATGATGTTCGCGCCCATGGCGTCGCGCACGTCCACGCTCAGGTCCACGCTGACGAAGCCGCGTGTGCCGGCCGCGCCGCCCGCCGGGTCCGCGGGCGGCAGGTCGCGCACGCGCAGGTCGCGCAGGCCTCCGCCCCGGGCGATGATCGAGGGGTGCGCCTGGGCCGCGGCGGCAAACAGCTCCTCGCGGCACTGCCCGATGCGCTCGGCGAGCCGAGGGTCGCGTGGCTCGGCCACCACCACCTGGCCTGTCATGAGGCGCGTGGGGGTCACGGCGGTGAAGCCTCCCGCCATGCGCACGATCCTCGCGCCGTTGGCCGCGGCGGCCACCACGGAGGCCTCCTCGGTGCACAGGGGCACCGTGTACGTGCGGCCGTTGACCAGCACCCCCGGCACCACCCCGATGGGCAGGTGCAGCTGGCCCACCTGGTTCTCCACGAGCCGGGAGGCGGTGTGCGGGTCCAGGCCCACGGGGGCGGCCAGGAGCTCGTCCGCCTCGGGCGTCAGCCGGCCCTCGGCGACCATCTGCTCGCGCCGCTCGGCGGGGCTGAGCTCGTAGAAGCGGCGGCTCACCGGGCCTCCTGCGCCACGGGGCGGGCCAGGGACTCGACGAGCACGGCGATGCCCATGCCACCGCCCACGCACAGCGAGGCGACGCCCCGGTGCAGGTTGTCGCGGCGCAGCCGGTGCACGAGGGTGACGAGGATGCGGGCGCCGGAGGCGCCCAACGGGTGCCCGAGCGCGATGGCCGAGCCCATGGGGTTGACCGTCTCGGGGTCCAGGTCCAGGTCCTGGCTCACGGCCAGGGAGGTCGCGGCGAAGGCCTCGTTGATCTCGTAGGAGTCGATGTCCGCCGTCGTCAGCCCCTGGTGGGACAGCAGGTCCCGGATCGCGGTGGTGGGGGAGAAGCCCATGATCCGCGGGTCGATGGCGATCTCCGAGGAGCTCGACATCACGGCGAGCACGTCCAGGCCGTGACGGCGGGCGTAGTCCGCGGAGGTCAGCACGAGGGCGGCCGCGCCGTCGGCCACGGAGGAGGCGTTGCCGGCGGTGACGGTGCCGTGCTCGGCGAAGACGGGACGCAGCCCCGCCAGCCGCTCCTCGTCCGTGTCCGGGCGGATCGGCTCGTCGCGGTCCAGGCGCTCGCCGTCGGGCAGGTCCACCGGGGAGATCTCCTCGGCGTACAGGCCCTCGCGGGTGGCGCTGGCGGCCCGCTCGTGGGAGCGCAGCGCCCAGGCGTCCTGGCTCGCGCGGTCGATGTCGTGCTGCTTGGCGACCTCCTCGGCGGTGACCCCCATCGCCTCGCCACTGAAGGCGTCCGTGAGCCCGTCCACCATGAGGGAGGGCTGGGGGTCGAGGTAGGAGCGGGTCTCCGGGTCGTAGGCGGACACGAGCGCGGCCCGGGTCATCGACTCCGTCCCGCCGGCGACGACGACGTTGGCCCGGCGCAGGCGGATGAGCTGCTCGGCGAGGATGACGGACTTCAGACCGGAGCCGCAGACCTCGTTGACGGTCATCGCCGGCACCCGCACCGCCAGCCCGGCTCCCAGCGCGACCTGCCGCGCCACGTTCTGCCCGGCCCCGCCCTGGTAGACGTTGCCGAAGATGAGCTGGGCGACGTCGTTGGCCACTGCCGGGACCCGCTCCAGGGCCGCGCGCACCGCGTGGGCGCCGAGCTCGGCAGCGGTCATGTGCGACAGGCTGCCGCGGCGGCGCCCCGTCGGTGTGCGCATCGCTGAGACGATGACGGCGGCACTGCCCTCGAGGTGGGCGAGGTCGCGGCGGGTGTCGTGCATGGAGCCCCCGTTCATGAGGTGGTGTCTGGGGCGTAGTCTAAACTGCTGCGGTGCCCGGGGCGTCGTGCGCTCTGCCGCGTCAGCGGCGTTCCGACGCCGTCGTGACGGCCTGACCGCCCCCGCCCACCGACCCCTGGAGGCCCGCGTGCTCATCGGCATCGACTCGCTCGAGATCGCCACCCCGGAGCTGTACCTCGACATGACCGACCTCGCGGTGGCCCGCGGCGTGGACCCCGCCAAGTTCCACACCGGTCTCGGGCAGGACCAGATGGCCGTCGCGCCCGCCACCACCGACGTCGTCACCCTGGCCGCCCGTGCCGCTGCCGCCGTCCTGGACAGGGCGGAGGAGGCTGACACCGCCTCCCTCGGGCTCGTCGTCGTGGGCAGCGAGTCCGCCGTTGACGCCTCCAAGGCGATGGCCGTCATGGTCCACGGGCTGCTCGGCCTGCCCGAGGGCGTGCGCGCCTTCGACATCCGTGAGGCCTGCTACGCCGGCACCGCCGGGCTCATGACCGCGGTGGACTACGTCGCCGCCCACCCGGGGCGCACCGCCCTCGTCATCGCCTCCGACCTGGCCCGCTACGGGCTGGGCACCGGTGGGGAGCCCACCCAGGGCGCGGGCGCCGTCGCCATGCTCGTGCGCCAGGACCCGCGGCTGCTCGTCATCGACCCGGCCTCGACCGCCCGCACCCAGGACGTCTACGACTTCTGGCGTCCCGAGGGCGAGAGCGTCCCGCGCGTGGACGGCCACCTGTCCAACCGGTGCTACACGGACATGTTCGCCCGGGTCCTGGCCGCCCACCAGGAGGCCAGCGGCCTGGGGCTGGAGGACTTCGCGGCCCTGTGCTTCCACCTTCCCTACACCAAGATGGGCCGCAAGGCGCTGGCCGGGGTGCTGCCCCCCGAGGAGGCCGAGGCCCGCGGGCTGGGCCACCTGCACCGCCGCTACGACGACTCCCTGGTCTACTCGCGCCGGGTGGGCAACTGCTACACGGCCTCCCTGTACCTGGGCGTGGCCTCCCTGCTCGACCACTGCGACCTGCGCGCCGGCGACCGGCTGGGACTGTTCTCCTACGGCTCGGGCGCGGTGGGCGAGCTCGTCACCGTCACGGTCGTCGAGGGCTTCGGCGCGCGCCGGGACCCTGGCGCGACCGTGTCCGCGCTCGACGCGCGCCGGCGCCTGGGTGTCGAGGAGTACGAGTCGGTGCTCACCGAGTCCCTGGGGCCGGTCGGTGAGGACGCCTCGGCCACGCTCCTGCCGGACGAAGGCCCCTACGCCCTCACCGGCGTGGTGGACGGCGTGCGCCGCTACCGCAGGCCCTGAGCCTCGTGCGCCCGCGGGCCGCCGGGGCCAGCCCGCCCGCGGGCCGCCGGGGGAGGGACGCATTTCATGGGCTACCTCATAGGACGTCGTACCTACTGGAGGCGGTTGGGCGCATAGAGTCCTGGCGTGTACCACAACGCCTCCACGAGTGCTGACCTGCCCCAGGCACCCCACATCGAGGTCTGGAACGACCTCGTCAGCGCGCGCGACCTCGTCCTGTCCCTGGCCCTGTGCTCCGCCTGCGCCTGCGGAGCCCTCGCCGTCGCCACCGTCACGGGTGGCCAGCTCCTCTTCTGGGGCCTGGGCGGCTGCGTCCTCGGCTTCACGCTCAGCTGCCTGATGGTGCGCCCCAAGCGCGAGGTGAGCGTCGTCGAGACTGAGGACGACGCAGCGCCCGCTGAGGCCGCAGCCACCGCCGAGCGCACGGAGGCGCAGCAGTGACCCTCACGATGCTCGCCCTCATGCTCCTGGCCGTCCTGGCCGCCGTCGTCCTGTACTCCTTCATCGGCTTCATCCCCGGCACGGACGAGACGAGCGTGCTCGCCCCCATCACCCTGACCCTCGTGCTCTCGGGCGCCGGCGCCGAGGTGGTCCTGTCCTTCTTCATCTCCGCCATCGTCACCCTCAACCTCATGAACGCCATCCCGACGGCCCTGGTAGGCCTGCCCGGCGGCGTCATGAGCGCCCCGCTCATGGAGCACGCGGTCCTGCTGCGCTCCAAGGGCATGGCCTCGACGACGATCCGCAAGATGGCCGTCGGCTCGGCCATCGGCACGCTCGTGTCGATCCCGCTGGCCTTCCTCCTGGCCGCCGCCGTCGCCCCCCTGGCCGGGCCCATCAAGGAGCAGGCTCCGCTCATCCTCGCCCTGGGCGCCTGCCTGCTGGCTGTGCTGGGACAGAACCGGGTCCTGGCGCTGCTGTCCATCGTGCCCATGGCCTTCCTCTTCAGGGGCCTGCCGGCCCTGTACGAGGCCAAGGGCGTCATCGAGCCCGGCGACAGCGTCAACATCTCCTTCTTCCTCGGCATCACCGTCGGCCCGCTGCTGGTCACCCTGCTCGAGCTGCTCAACCGGCGCCGCCGCGAGGCCCTGCCGCACGGCACCCTGACCCAGGCGCGCCTGAGCGCCGACGGCTTCCGCTCGCGCGAGCTGCGCCCCCACCGGCTCGTCACCGCTGGCGAGGGCGCGTGGAGCGCCGCCATGGCGGCCGCCTCCACGCCCCTGTTCGTCCTGTCCCCGGTGGGCCTGACCTTCCTGCTCGGCGAGGCCTCAGCGGCCCGGCTCAAGGACCCGGTGGAGCGGGCCAAGCGGGCCGTCACCGTCATGAGCTCGCTCACGCACTCGACCTACCTGGCAGGCGTCATCATCCCGCTTGTCGCCCTGGGCATCCCGATCTCGGGCGTGTCCGCGGGACCGGCAGGCCCCCTGTTCGAGGCCGACGGTGTCTACAGCCTCGAGCACAACATCCACCACCTGCTGAGCCTGCCGCAGTTCGTCCTGGCCACGGTGCTGGGCGCGCTGGTCGCCGTCGTCGTCACCTACGTCGTGGCTGTGCGCTGGTCCAGCCAGATCACGCACTTCGTCATCAGGCGCGTGCCCCACGAGGCCGTCCTGTCCCTGTTCGTGTCCCTCATCGTCGTGCTGGCCTACATCGACGCCGGGGTGGCCAACGTCTTCGGCGTGCTGCTCGTGGGCATCGTGTGCGGCTCGCTCAACCGCCTGGGCGTGTCCTACGGGGTGCAGTTCATGACGCTGTACGCCTCGCCCGGTATCGTCACCTGGCTCGCCTCCCTCTGAGGCCGGTGGCGCCAGCGCTGTGGCCGGCGCCACCGGCCGGGCGCCGGGCCTGTGCGCTGGGCCGGGTGCCAGCCTAGGCGGAGCGGCGGGCCAGGGCCGGCAGGTCCACTCCCAGCAGGCGGGCGCGCTCAGCGGTGGCGCCCGTGACGAGCAGGTCCGTGCGGGCCAGGTCCGCCACCCGTGAGGCCCCCAGCAGCGCCATGATCCCGCGCACCTGCTGCGTCCAGGAGACGAGCTCGTCGACTAGGGCCTCGGGGCCTGACTCGGTGAGCGTGCGCATGAAGTGGCCCGAGACCCCCACCGCGCGCGCCCCCAGGGCCAGGCCCCGCACGACGTCCAGGGGACTGCGCACGGCGCCGGAGGCCAGCACCTCCACCGGGGGCGCCCCGGCCGGCCCGTGCAGGCACTCGAGCAGGCACAGGGCCGCGCTCTGGCCCCAGCCGATGAGGTCCCGGTAGGCGCCGTCCTGGCGCCGTGAGGTCTCGATGGCCACGAAGTCCGTGCCCCCGTTGCCGGCCACGTCCGCCGCCGCCACGCCCAGGAGGGCGAGCCGGTCCACGGTGCGCCGCGACAGGCCGAAGCCGACCTCCTTGACCACCACCGGCACCTCGACGGCGTCGGCGATCTGCGCGATGCGCTGCCCCCAGCCGGAGAAGTCCCGGTCCCCCTCGGGCATCGGCACCTCCTGGGCGACGTTGACGTGCACCTGCAGGGCGTCGGCCTCAAGCATCTCGACGGCGCGAAGCGCCTCCTCGGGGCCGACCGTGGGCCCCACGTTGGCCAGCACGAAGGCCTCGGGGGCCGCACGGCGGATGACCCGGAAGGTGTCCTCGCGCGAGGGGTCGCGCAGGGCCACGTGCTGCGAGCCCGAGGCGATGGCCACGCCCGCGGCCGCCGCGGCCTCGGCCAGGGCCGCGTTGAGCCGGCCCGTGGCCTCGGTCCCGCCCGTCATCGCGTTGACGTAGAAGGGCAGCGGCCAGCGCCCGCCCAGGACCTGGGTGGACAGGTCCACGGCCTCGGTGGCCGTCTCCGGCAGGGCGTGGTGGAGGAAGCCGACGTCCGCCCAGGGGGTCGTCCTGCCGGGACCGTGCAGGTCCATCGCCAGGCGCACGTGCTCGTCCTTGCGCTCGCCGTGCTGGCTCACGGCTGCGCCGTGCCGGGGCGCCGCGTCGGCTGCGGGCTGGGTGACGGGGCTCATAAGGCCTCCTCGCTACGGGTCCAGGCAGCCAGGTCAAGGGGGACGATGCCGGCCGCGGCCCAGGCCGAGCGCAGGGCCGCCGTGCTGGTGGCGGGACCGTGCAGGGCGATGCCGCAGTCCCCACCGCCGGCCCCCGAGCTCTTGGCGGCCGCGCCGTGGGCGCAGGCGATCTCAACCAGGCGCGAGAGCCCGGGCGTCTCGATGACGACGCCGCTCATCCGCGACAGGTCCGCCAGGAGCCGGCGGTGCCCGGCCACCTGACGGCGCACCCCCGCCAGGTCCCCGGCCTCCAGGGCGGTGACGAGCCCGGCCAGGCAGTGCTCGGAAGCGGCGAGGAACTGCTCATAGGTCCTCGCCTCCGGCGCTCGCGTCGAGGGCCCGGAAGGGCCACCGGAGGCAGGGGACGGCGTTGGGGCGGCTGGGCCCGCTGCCGGGGCTCTTGGCTGGAGACGGGACTGGACGTGGGAGACGAGGCTGGCCGTCGAGGCCGGCTCACCGGTCCAGCCGACCAGCAGGTCGATCCCGTCCGCCTGCGGCATCCGGCGCACCGCCAGCCCGGGCCAGCACGCCTGGAGCAGCGCGCCGACGCCACGCACGCGCCGCTGGCGCCGCAGCCAGTGCCGGTCAGGGGAGGAGTACAGCACCCAGCCCGACAGGGCGCTCGCCGCCAGGTCCCCGCCGGAGCCCACCGGCTCGACGGCGTCGGAGGCCAGCAGCGCGAGCTTGAACACGTCCAGGTCGCTCAGGTCCAGTGCGTGGAAGCCGGCCACGGCCCGCACGGTGGCCACCGTCACCGCCGCGGAGGAGCCCAGGCCCAGCTTGCGCCCGGAGGCGTCGTCGAGCTCGCTGAGGACGTCCAGGTGCACCATCGCGGGCTCCCGGCCCTGCTCGCGCACGAGCTCCTCGACCACGCGCAGCGCGGAGATGACGTAGTCGGTCGCGCCGGTGCTCGGCACGGCCAGCCCCCGCGCGTCGCGCTGCCAGGTGCGCTCACCGCCGTCGTACAGGGCGGAGGACACCCGGGCACGAGGGCCCGCGGCCGTGGCCGCCGTCACCGTGATGAAGCGGTCCACGGCCACGAGCAGGGCCGAGTGACCGCTCTCGACGACCGCGTACTCCCCGGCGACGTACAGCTTGCCCGGGGCCTGGCACGTGACAGACCGACTCATGGCCCCAGCCAATCAGGACCCCGGCTGCTCATAGCGGATCCCCTCACCGCCGCGCCGCACCGTCACCGACGCCCCGGGAAGGAGACCGGCCAGGGCCTCGGCCGCCGCACCGGCGTGAGCGGTGTCGGTGAGGACCTTGACGTTGGGGCCCGCGTCCATCGTGGCCCACACCGGCAGGCCGTCCCGGCGCAGCCGCTCCACCTCGTGCAGGACCGCGACCGTGCCCGGACGCCAGTACAGGACCGCCGGGCGCGCCGCCACCATCGTGGCATGCATCCCCAGGGCGTTGGCCTGCGCCACCGCCCCCAGGCGCTCGAGGTCACCCGAGGCGGCCGCCTCAAGGGCCTCAGCCAGGTCCGCGGCGCTGGCCTCGACCCACGCCGGGTACAGCGGCGAGGTCCGCATCGTGTGGCGCATCGCCACCGTGGAGGACACCGCCTTGGCGCCGGCGTCCAGGGCGATGACGACCATGGCCAGGTCCAGGGCGCAGGGCACCGGCTCCGCGAAGGAGGAGGCGTCGTCCGTCCCCCGGTTCCAGCGCACCAGGCCCCCGAAGACGGAGCGGGAGGCCGAGCCCGAGCCCCGACGCGCCAGGCACGACAGCGCCCGGGCATCCAGGTCCAGGCCCGCGGCGCGCGAGGCGGCCCCCGCCAGGGCTGCGAAGCCCGCGGCGGAGGAGGCCAGGCCCGCCGCCAGCGGCACCGTCGAGGTTGACACCACGCTCGCGGCCTCGTCCTGGCCCAGGCCCGCGCGCTCGCGCACGAGGGACAGGAAGCGGTGCACGCGCTCGCGGGCGGTGCCCTCGACACCCACACCGTTGATCGTCACGACGTCCTGGCCGTCGGCGCCGCCGTCGAAGGAGACGGTCGTCGTCGTCCACGTCTCGTCCAGGGTGAGCGACAGGCTCGAGGTGGTTGGCAGGTGCAGGAGGTCGTCCGTCTTGCCCCAGTACTTGATGAGGGCGATGTTGGAGTTCGCGCTCGCCGTCGCCGTGCGGGCCGTCGCGGTGCCCGCGCTCACTGCGCCGTCCCGCTCGCGCGCAGCTGGTAGGTCCAGGTGCGCGCCGCACCGGCCTCGCGCAGGGCGGTGCACACCGCTGCGGCCGTCTGGGGCGAGTCCGTGAGGCTGATGAGGCAGCCTCCCAGGCCCCCGCCGGTCATCTTCGCGCCCAGAGCCCCCGCCCGGCGCGCCGCCACGGTGAGCGAGTCCAGCAGGTCCAGGCTCACCCCGATCTCGGAGAGCACCTCGTGCGCCGCGTTCATCATCTCGCCCAGGACCTGCGCCTCGCCGTCGGCCAGGGCCCGGATGGAGCGGTGGGTGAGCTCGCCCAGCCGGTTGATGCGGGGGCCGTAGAAGCCCGGGTCCGCCTCGTAGCGGCGGCGCAGCCCACCCACCGCCTCACGGGTGGAGCCGTGGACCCCGGAGTCGGCGATGACCAGCTGGACGTCCTCGATGCGCTGGCTCAGCAGGCGCATCTCGCCGGACTGGAAACGGATGGGGGAGGGGGCCGTCGTCGCCGCGGCGTCGAGCCCCGAGGGGCGGTCGTGGGCGATCTGCTCGGCCTGGTGGATGAGTGGCAGCAGCTCCTCACGGGTGGCCTGGCGCCCGCAGGCGTCCAGGACCGCACGGATGATGGCGCCCGCGGAGGCCGCCGAGGAGCCCAGTCCCCTCTCGTGGGGGAAGTCGCTGGTGGTCGTCAGCTCGAAGGACTGCCCCAGGCAGCCGGAGCGCTCGCGGGCCACCTCGAAGGCCCGGGCCACGCAGGCGAAGTGGTGGCCGGCCGCGCGCAGCGGGCCGTCATAGTCCAGGGAGCGCAGCCACGAGGGGCCGTCGGTGGGGGTCGCGGTGGCCTGCATCCGCAGGTCGTGCAGGGGCACGGCCACCGCCGGGTGGCCGTAGACCACCGAGTGCTCACCGATGAGGATCGCCTTGGCCCAGGTGCGTCCGTGCCCCACGCGAATGGGCTGTCGATCCATGCTCAGCGTTCCCTTGTCGTCGGTCACCGGTTGCGGCCCTGCTGCCTGGACGGCGCAAGGAAGGGCGCTGCCGAGGCTAGTGACCCGCTCGGAGGGCCCGCAAGCCGGTGTCTGCTGCGCGCGGCCCGCGGGCAGCGCGCCACGTCGTCGGCACAGGAGCCGCCCGGGTGGGGCAGGAAGGAGGGACCGTCGCCGGGCCCGGAGGCAGGATACGAGATGAGGGCCCGCCCCCGTGCCCGAACGGGCCCGGGGCGTGAGCGGCCCCGCCCCCGGGCCACGACGGCGGGCGCCCGGCGAGCACGTAGGATCGTGCCGTGCTTCAGACGATGTCCACCGCCTTCATCCGTACCCTCCGTGAGGACCCGGCCGACGCAGAGGTCGCCAGCCACCGGCTCCTCGTGCGCGCCGCCTACGTGCGCCGCACCGCACCGGGCATCTACACCTGGCTGCCACTCGGGCTGGCCGTCCTGCGCAAGATCGAGGCCATCATCCGCGAGGAGATGAACCGCATCGGTGCCCAGGAGGTCCACTTCGCCGCCCTGCAGCCGGCCGAGCCCTACAAGGACTCCCACCGCTGGGACGAGTACGGTCCCACCCTCTTCCGCCTCAAGGACCGCAAGGGCGGCGACTACCTGCTCGCCCCCACCCACGAGGAGATGTTCACCCTCCTGGCCAAGGACCTGCTCAGCTCCTACAAGGACCTGCCGACGGCGCTGTACCAGATTCAGACGAAGTACCGCGACGAGGCCCGCCCCCGCGCCGGGATCATCCGGGGCCGCCAGTTCATCATGAAGGACTCCTACTCCTTCGACCTCGACGACGAGGGCCTGGAGGCCTCCTACCAGCGCCACCGCGCCGCCTACGAGCGCATCTTCACCCGCCTGGGCCTGGAGTACGTGCCTGTCAACGCCATGGCGGGGGCGATGGGCGGCTCCCGCTCGGAGGAGTTCCTGCACCCCTCCCCGGTGGGGGAGGACACCTTCGTGCGCTCGCCCGGGGGCTACGCCGCCAACGCCGAGGCGGTCGTCACCCCCGTGCCCGACCCGGTTGACGCCTCCGAGGTCCCGCCCGCCCGCGTCGTTGACACCCCCGACTGCCCGACCATCGACACCCTGGTGGACCTGCTCAACACCGACTACCCGCGCCCGGAGCGTGCCTGGACCGCGGCGGACACGCTGAAGAACGTCGTCGTCACCCTCACCCAGCCTGACGGCTCCAAGGAGCTGCTCGTCGTCGGGCTGCCCGGTGACCGCGAGGTGGACCTCAAGCGCCTGGAGGCCGCCCTCAGCCCCGCCGAGGTCGCTGTGGCCGAGGACGCGGACTTCGCGGACCACCCCGAGCTCGTGCGCGGCTACATCGGCCCCACCGCCGTCGGCCCCTCCTCCCCGGCCCGCCGGGTCGAGACCGACGAGCACGGTCACGAGGTCCTGGTGGGCTCCGTGCGCTACCTGCTCGACCCCCGCGTCGTCGATGGCACGAGCTGGGTGACCGGGGCCAACGCGGACCGCAAGCACGTCCTGCACCTGGTCAAGGGCCGCGACTTCGAGGCCGACGGGACCATCGAGGCCGCTGAGGTGCGTGCGGGAGACCCCGCCCCGGACGGCTCTGGCCCCCTGGAGATCGCCCGCGGCATCGAGCTGGGGCACATCTTCGCCCTGGGCCGCAAGTACGCCGACGCCCTCGGCTTCACCGTCCTGGACGACAACGGCAAGGCGCGCACCGTCACCATGGGCTCCTACGGCATCGGCGTCTCGCGCGTCATGGCCGCCCTGGCCGAGGCCAGCTGCGACGAGCACGGCCTGGCCTGGCCGATCCAGGTCGCCCCCTACCATGTGCAGGTGCTCGCCACCGGCAAGGACGACGAGGTCTTCTCCACCGCCGCCGCGCTGGCGACCGAGCTCGACCAGGCCGGTCTCGAGGTCCTCTACGACGACCGCCGCAAGGTCTCCGCGGGCGTGAAGTTCGCCGACTCCGAGTTGCTGGGCGTGCCCTTCACCGTCGTCGTGGGCCGCGACCTCGCCCGGTCCGGCACGGTCGAGATCCGCGAGCGCCGCTGCGGCGAGCGCCGCTCGGTGCCCGTCGACAGCGCAGCGGAGCAGATCCGCTCCACCGTGGTGGCGGCCCTGGAGGCCGTCCCGACGGGTGAGGGGCTCTGAGCCGCCGGGCCCGGAGACGGGCCCCACGCCACCAGGTGACGGCCGGCCGCTGCGGCGGCTGCGGCTCGGCGCGTCCCTGCGCCCCTACCAGCGTGAGCTCCTCGACGCCGTCGAGCCGCAGGACGGCGCCCGCCTGCACCTGGTGGCGCCACCGGGCGCGGGCAAGACCCTCCTGGGCCTGGAGCTGGCACGCCGCAACGGCCGCCGTGCCCTGGTCCTGGCCCCCACGACGCTCATCCGCGACCAGTGGGCGGCCCAGGCGCGCAGGTTCCTGCGGCCCGACGACGCCGGCCCGCCCGAGCACACCGCCTGCCTGACCAAGGCCGCCGGCCTGGCCGAGGACGCCGCGCCCGAGGGCCTGACGGTCCTCACCTACCAGTCGCTGACCGTCGTGGACGGCGCCGGACCCTGGCAGGACGCCGCTCGCAGGCGCTGGGCTGCCGAGCGCGTCGAGGAGGGTATGAGCGCTGGCGCCGCTGAGGGCTGGCTGAGCCGCCTCGAGGCGGAGCACCCCGCGGCCTGGCGCCGGGGAGTGGCGGCACGCGCCGGACGTCTACGCTCCCACGTCGATGAGCTCGACGACACCGCCGTCGAGAGCCTGCTGGCCCCCGGGGCGCGACGACGCCTCGACGCCCTGGTGCGCAGCGGCACCGCCACCGTCGTCCTGGACGAGTGCCACCACCTCACGGCGCACTGGGCGGTCGTGGTCCAGTACCTGCTGCGCCGTCTGAGCGCCGCCGGCGCAGCGCCGACCCTCATCGGCCTGACCGCCACGCAGCCCAGCACCGAGGACTCCTCCTGGTCTCGCTACCACGCCCTGCTCGGTGACGTCGACGCCGAGATCCCCCTGCCTGCCGTGGTCCGTGCCGGGCACCTGGCCCCTGCCCGCAGCCTGGTGTGGTTCACCACCCCGACAGCGCAGGAGACGGCCTTCCTGGAGGCGCGCGGCGCCGAGCTGCGCGCCAGGGTGGCCCAGACGCTGCTGGCCCCCGACGGCATCGACTTCCTCCTGGACCTCGTGGCCCCCGTCCCCGAGGGGCGCGCCCCGGGCCAGGCCGGGCACGCAGCGCCGGCGTCGGGCGCCGTGCAGCGGGCAGGAGCGCCGGTGCCCGCCAGCCGTGAGGAGGTCCTGGCCCGCCTGGCTGCGGGAATCGACGCCGATCCTGTGCTGGCGACGGCCGCGGCCGCCGTCCTGCGGCGCACCGGCACCTACACGCCCACGGCCCTGAGCGTCCTCGTGGTCCCCGAGCTGCCCGACGTCGGGTCGCTGGGGCTGGAGGACGAGCTGCGGCTCGTGGGCCGCTACGCCCTGGAACGGGTGCTGCCGGACCCCTCCCGGCGCGGCGAGTGGCAGGGGCTGCGCGACCTGCTGGGTGGACTGGGGGTGAGCCTCACCGACTCCGGCCTGCGCGCCGGGCGCTCGCCCCTGGATCTCATCGCAGCCAGCACCCGGGCCAAGGACACGGCCGTCGTCGAGGTCCTGCGTGCCGAGCTCGACGCCCTGGGTGAGCGGTTGTGCGCTGTCGTCGTCACTGACGCCGCCGAGCGCTCCGCCACCCACAAGGCCCTCGACGTGCTGGCCGGGGCCCACAGCGGGCGCCCCGTCGGCGGCGTGCTGCGCTGCCTGGAGACTGTGCTCACCGACCAGCGGCTGCGTGCCCTGCACCCGGTGGCGCTGACCTCCTCGCACCTGCGCCTTGCCAGCGGCGAGGAGAGCCTGCTGGAGCGGCTGCGCACCGAGACCGGTCTGCCCCTGAGCGTCACGGACGACGGCTGGACCACGCGCGTGACCGCTCCCGCCGGGCGGGCCTCAGGGCTGGTGCTCGCCGTCTGCCGCCTCGTGGCCGCCGGGCAGGTCCGTCTGGTGCTGGGGACCCGGGGCCTGCTCGGGGAGGGGTGGGACTGCCCGCAGGTCAACACCCTGGTGGACCTCACCACGGCCACGACGGCGACGGCGGTCTGCCAGCTGCGCGGTCGCACGGTCCGGCTGGACCCGGCGTGGCCGGGCAAGGTGGCCCACACCTGGTCACTGGCCTGCCTGCTGCCCACCGAGGCCGGCCTGGCGCAGCAGCCCGACCTGGCGCGCCTGGAGCGCAAGCTCGACCACCAGTGGTCTCTGCGCGTGCAGGACCCGGGCGCGGGTGACGGCAGCGGGCGGCCGGCGCTCATCACGACCGGTCCGGCCGGGGTGCTGGAGCCTGAGCAGGTCGCGGTACTCGACGCCCTGGCCGGCGCGGCCCCTCAGCGGGCGCCGCTGGGCACGGCGGCGGCCGTGGCCCGTCTCAACGCGGGTACCGTCGCCAGCCTGTCCGACCGCGCCGGGGAACGGCAGGCCTGGCTGGCGGGCGCCGGCGCGGCCCACGCCGCCGGGAGCGGCGCCACCGGCAGCGAGGACGGGCTGCGCCCGGGCACGGCTGTGGAGGCGGTCGAGATCCGCCTGCGCCCGGGCCTGTTGCGCCGGGGCACGCCCGAGGGGCTGTGGACGGCGCTCGTGCGCGTCGTGGCCGAGGTGCTGGCTGAGCGCACAGGCGCGCCCCTTGAGGAGGGGCAGGTCGTGTCCCTCACCGACCGTGACGCCGTCGTCGTGGGCCTGGCCGGGGTGGAACAGCGCCACGCCCAGGCGGTGGCCGAGGCCGTGGCGGCCCTGCTGGGTCCTGCGGCCACCGCACCGCGCTTCGTCCTGGAGGTCGCCACCGGGTCCTGGAGCCGGCGGGCCGGCAGCAGGCTCGGCGTGCTGCGGCGCCTGCTGTCGCGCCTCGAGGCGGCCCTGTGGCGCGGTCCCGACCGGGTCATCATGCTGGCGGTGCCCGCCTCGCTGGTGCGCTCGCGCACCCAGGCGGTGGCGCTTGTGGACGCCTGGAGCCGTCTCATCGGCCCCTGCCGCCTGCGCCTGGTGAGGGACGAGGGCGACGCCGCCGCGCTCCTGGGGGCGTGCGCCAGCACGAGGGGTGTGAGCGTCAGCCGCCTGCGCTGGTGGGTCGAGGGGCCGCAGCCGGCAGGCCGGCTCAGTGCCCCGGAAGGGCGCTGACGTCCGCGCCCCAGGAGACGGCCGTCAACGCCGCCGCCACGGCCGCGTCCAGGGCCTCGGCGCGCGCCCGGCCCGTGGTGGTGGACACGGCGACCACCTCGGCGTCGGCCACACGTAGCCACACCTGGCGGGCCCAGGTCACCTCGGCGCTCGCACCGTCCTGGGCGCCAGGCGCGGCGTAGGCGGCGAGCCGCGTGTCCTCACCGCCCAGGGCGACGGAGGCGTTGACGAGGTCGTCGGCCCCGGCCGCCTGCGCCTGGGCGCGTGAGCGGGTCTCCTCGTCACCGCGCGCCGCCACCTCCTCCAGGGCGTAGCGGGCGGCGTCGTAGGCCTGGAGCAGGGCACCGGGCAGGGGCTCGGAGGTCGGCGTGGCGCGACCCTCGGCCCCGGCGGTGCCGGGCTCAAGAGCCTCCAGCGCCACCGACCAGGACACGGCCACGGCGGCGTAGAGCGAGGCCTCCTGTGCCTGGGCGGCGGTGAGGCAGGCCTCACGTGCCTGCGCGGCGCCGGCGGTGAGGGCCTCGACCAGGGCGTCGCGCGAGGCCCCCGCTGCGGCCGTGGCGACCGGGGAGGCTGTCGGGAAGGTCGAGGGCACGGGTGCCGTGTAGGGCTCCCACACCCCGCCCAGGGCCTCGAGCTGGACGGCGGTGTCCGTCACGAGGGCGGAGGCGATGCCGGCGGCCGGGTCCTCGGGGAAGGCGGCCAGGAAGGAGGAGGCGGTTGAGGCCACGAGCACGGTGCGGCGGGCGAGGCCGTCGCGCACGGACTCCTGCTCGGAGGCCGAGGGGAGGGTCCGGGGTGCCGCCTCACCGATCCTCAGCCCGCAGCCGGTGGTGCCGACGGCGAGGGCGCACACGGCCAGGAGCGCGGCCGTGCGGCCAAGGGGCGTGAGGCGGTCGGCGGGGCCTGTGGGGATGCTCGTCACGCGGTGATCCTGCCACGGACGGGTAGCATGGGCGCGTATGACCACGCCCGCGGGCTGGGCGCCTGCCCGCCCGCGGGCGCCACCGACCCTGGAGGGACACCCATGGCCGACGCTCTCGCCACCCGGCTCACCGAGCTGCTCACCCCCGTGGTGGAGGGCGTGGGGCTCTTCCTCGAGGGTGTTGAGACCACGAGGGCCGGGCGCCACTGCGCCGTCCGCGTCGTCGTTGACCTTCCCGACGGCGAGGGCGACATCGACCTGGACATGGTGACCGCCGCCACCGGGGCCGTCTCCGCGGCCCTGGACGCCGCTGACCCGGTCAAGGGCCAGTACACCCTCGAGGTCCTCAGCCCCGGCGCCGAGCGGAGGCTGACCACCCCGCGCCACCTGCGCCGCGCCGTCGGCCACACCGTCGCCGTCACCACGGCCGGCGCGACGCTCACCGGAACGCTGCTCGCCACCGACGCGGACACCCTCACGCTTGACGTCGACGGGGCCGCCACGACGCTCCCCCTGGACGAGGTCACCGAGGCCCGGACCGTCGTCGTCCTCTGACACCCCGACCACCAGACACCTGCGGCCGGGCGGCCGCGCACCGGGCCCGAGCGCCCCACCAGACGAGAGAGGACACCCAGGACACCATGGACATCAACATGCCGGAGCTGCGAGGCGCGGCCGACGAGCTGGGCATCGACCTGGACGACCTCCTTCCCGCCATCGAGGACGCCATCCTCACCGCCTACCTCAAGGTCCCCGGCGCGATCCGCGGCTCCCAGGTCGAGATCGACCGCCGCAGCGGGCACATGACCGTCCTCGCCCCGGAGCTGGACGAGCAGGACCAGCCCACCGGTGAGTTCTTCGACGACACCCCGGAGGACTTCGGGCGCATCGCCCAGGCCACGGCCCGCTCGGTCATCGTCCAGCGCATCCAGGACCGTCGCGACTTCGAGGTCCTGGGGGTCTTCAAGGACAAGGCGGGGGAGCTCATCTCCGGCACCGTCGAGCAGGGGCGTGACCCCCGCCTTGTCTACGTGCGCCTGGACGAGGAGCACGAGGGGATCATGCCGCCACACGAGCAGGTCCCCGGCGAGCGCCACCGCCACGGCGACCGCGTGCGCGTCTACGTCACCGAGGTCTCGCGCGGCCTCAAGGGGGCCCAGATCATCCTCTCCCGCTCACACCCGGGCCTGGTGCGCAAGCTCTTCGAGCGCGAGGTCCCCGAGATCGGCTCCGGCGACGTCGAGATCGTCGCGATCGCCCGCGAGGCCGGCCACCGCACCAAGATGGCCGTGCGCTCGCGCGTCAAGGGTGTCAACGCCAAGGGCGCCTGCATCGGTCCGATGGGCCAGCGCGTGCGCGCCGTCACCTCTGAGCTCGGTGGCGAGAAGATCGACATCGTGGACTACTCCGAGGACCCGGCGCGCTTCGTCGCCAACGCGCTGTCGCCCGCGCGCGTGTCCGAGGTGCGCATCGTGTCGATGGAGGACAAGACGGCCCGTGCGACCGTCCCGGACTTCCAGCTCTCGCTGGCCATCGGCAAGGAGGGGCAGAACGCCCGCCTCGCCGCGCGCCTGACCGGCTGGAAGATCGACATCCACGCGGACTCCGAGTCCGGGCGGGTCGTGCCCGGCACCGGCTCGCGCGCTGACGACGTGACCGGTCCCTCACAGCCCGGCGACGAGGCCTGAGCGGGCCGCCGGTAAACTTGACGCGGACCCTGCCAGCCTTGGGTGCGGCCTGCCGTGCACAAGGCGCCCGGGCAGGATGAGCGGAAGGACACGCGTGACGGCCACGAGCACCTCACACGTGCCCGAGCGCACCTGTGTCGGGTGCCGCGGCAAGGGTCCCCGGGCGCAGCTGCTGCGTCTGGTCCTCGACGGCGGCGGGCTCGCCGTCGACCCTCGGGCGGTGTCGCCCGGGAGGGGCGCGTGGATCCACCCGGACCCCGCGTGCCTGGAGCTCGCTGAGCGCAGGGGCGCCCTTGGGCGCGCGCTGCGCACCCGTGGGCCGTTGGATGCGGCCCCCGTGCGCGACTGGCTCTCCCGCAAGGGCAGGGCCTGAGCGCATGACACCGGTCCTGGGACCGGGAACACCGATTGCAAAGGCGGGTAGGAAGCCGATGGGCACCCGATGAGTACCCAGCGATGAGCTGCCTCTACTAGCGCCTGCTCCTGGTCAGGAGCAGGCAACCTGACAGGAGAAATGTGGCTAAACCACGCGTTCACGAGCTCGCCAAGGAGCTCGACCCCACTGGCAAGAAGATCACCTCGAAGGTGATCCTGGCCTGGCTCAAGGACCAGGGAGAGTTCGTCAAGGCGGCCTCCTCCGCCGTTGAGCCCCCGGTGGCGCGCCGCGTGCGCGAGCACTTCGGGCCCAGGGCCGAGGCGGGCGCCAAGCCTGCGGCCCGTCCGGCCGCGCCCAAGCCCGCCGCCAGGCCTGCCGCGCCGCGCCCGGCTGCGCCCGCTGCCCCGGCCACCGCCGAGGCCCCGTCGCCGCGCCCGGCCCCCGGGCCGCGTCCGGCCGCGCCCCAGCGAGACACGGCCCCCGCTGAGCGCCGCAGCGCCCCGACTCCGGGCCCGCGCCCGGGTGCGCCGCGTCCGGGTGCGCCGCGTCCGGGTGCGCCGCGTCCGGGCAACAACCCCTTCGCCTCCTCGCAGGGCATGCCCCGTCCGGGCGGCTCGCGCGGCCAGGGCGGCCAGCCGGGCCAGGGCGGTCCGCGCCCGGGTGCCCCGCGCCGTCAGGGTGCTGGCGCCGGCGCGCCTCGTCCCCAGGGAGCCGGGCCGCGCCCGCAGGGCGGTGCCCGTCCGGGTCCGCGCCCCGGTGGCCTGCGTCCCAACCCCGGCATGATGCCGGGCACCTCCTCCGTGGGGCGCCCGGGTGCCCCGGCGCGCGGCGGCCAGGCCGGCCGCGGTGGCCGGCCGGGAGCTGCCGGCCGTGGTGGCCAGGGCGCCGGTGGCGCCGGACGTCCCGGCGGCGGCTTCGGCGGCGGCCCTCGTGGCGGCCGCGGCGGGCGCGGCTCGACGCAGGGCGCCTTCGGGCGTGGTGGCGGCGCGCCCCGCGGGCGCAAGTCCAAGCGCGCGAAGCGGCAGGAGTTCGAGCAGCAGAGCGCACCGTCGCTGGGCGGCGTCATCGTCCCGCGCGGTGACGGCTCGACCCCGGTGCGCATCCGCCAGGGCGCGACCCTGACGGACTTCGCCGAGAAGATCAACGCGAACCCCGCCGCCCTTATCACCGTGCTGTTCCACCTCGGTGAGATGGCCACGGCCACCCAGTCCCTGGACGAGGACACCTTCCAGCTCCTGGGCGTCGAGCTCGGCTACAACGTCGAGCTCGTCTCCGCCGAGGACGAGGACCGCGAGCTGCTCGAGTCCTTCGACATCGACCTCGAGGCCGAGGAGGCCGGCTGGTCCGACGAGGACCTCGAGTCCCGTCCGCCGGTGGTCACCGTCATGGGCCACGTCGATCACGGTAAGACCAAGCTGCTCGACGCCATCCGCTCCACGGACGTCGTCGCCGGCGAGGCCGGTGGCATCACCCAGTCCATCGGTGCCTACCAGGTGCGGGTCTCCGTCGGTGACGAGCGCCGGTCGATCACCTTCATCGACACCCCCGGTCACGAGGCCTTCACCGCCATGCGTGCCCGAGGTGCCGAGGTCACCGACATCGCCATCCTCGTGGTGGCCGCCGACGACGGTGTCATGCCGCAGACCATTGAGGCCCTCAACCACGCGCAGGCGGCCAACGTGCCGATCGTCGTCGCGGTCAACAAGATCGACAAGGAGGGCGCCAACCCGGACAAGATCCGTGGCCAGCTCACCGAGTACGGCCTGGTGCCCGAGGAGTACGGCGGCGACACGATGTTCGTTGACATCTCCGCCAAGCAGCGCCTCAACATCGACGAGCTGCTTGAGGCCGTCGTGCTCACCGCCGACGCCGCCCTGGACCTGCGGGCGAACCCGAGCAGTGACGCCCGCGGTGTCACCATCGAGGCCAAGCTCGACAAGGGCCGTGGCGCCACGACGACGGTCCTCGTCCAGCAGGGCACCCTGCGGGTGGGCGACCCCATCGTCGCCGGCTCCGCCTACGGGCGCGTGCGCGCCATGTTCGACGAGCACGGCCAGAACCTGGAGGAGGTCGGTCCCGCGCGTCCGGCCCTCGTGCTGGGCCTGACCAGCGTGCCGAGCGCCGGTGACTCCTTCATCGTCGCCCCCGACGACCGCACCGCCCGCCAGATCGCCGACAAGCGTGAGGCCGCGGAGCGCGCCGCCCTGCTGGCCCGGCGCCGCAAGCGCGTGTCCCTGGAGAACCTCACCGACGTCCTCAAGGAGGGCAAGGTTGACACCCTCAACCTCATCCTCAAGGGCGACAGCTCGGGTGCGGTCGAGGCGCTGGAGGACTCGCTGCTCAAGATCGACGTCGGCGACGAGGTCGCGCTGCGCATCATCCACCGCGGTGTCGGTGCGATCACGCAGAACGACGTCAACCTCGCCACGGTGGACTCCGCCGTCATCATCGGCTTCAACGTGCGCCCCGCGGTGCGGGTCGCCGAGATGGCCGACCGCGAGGGCGTGGACATGAAGTTCTACTCGGTCATCTACGCGGCGATCGAGGACGTTGAGGCCTCGATGAAGGGCATGCTCAAGCCCGTCTACGAGGAGGTCGAGCTCGGTACTGCCGAGGTCCGTCAGGTCTTCCACTCCTCGAGGTTCGGCTCCATCGCGGGCTCCCTGGTGCGCTCGGGCGTCATCCGGCGCGGGGCCAAGGCGCGTCTGGTGCGCGACGGCGTGGTCGTCAACGGCGACCTCACCATCGAGACCCTGCGTCGTGAGAAGGACGACGTCACCGAGGTCCGCGAGGGCTACGAGTGCGGTATCAACCTGGGCTTCAAGGACATCGCCGAGGGCGACGTCATCGAGACCTGGGAGATGCGCGAGAAGCCGCGCGACTGAGCGCCGCTGAGCTGGGCCGGGGGCCGCCCACCACACGGTGGGCGGCCCCCCCTCCCCCCCCCCCCCAACCTCCCTACTTCCACAACAAGGCGCCAAACAC
>NZ_JBPPGD010000008.1:41103-129105 GCF_051303165.1 Actinomyces sp. W5033
CGCGGGGTTGGGCCGGGGGCCGCCCACCACACGGTGGGCGGCCCCCGGCCTGCCCCGTCACCGCTTCGAGGTTGCCGACGGCGAGCCGCCCAGCACACGCATCTGCGTCGCCAGGTCCACGGAGAAGATGACCGTCGCCACCACGATGAGCGACATGGCCGCCCAGCGGGCCGGGGAGATCGTCTCGCCGAGCACGAGCCAGGCCAGGAGGAACTGCATGAGTGGGGAGAAGAACTGCACGATGCCGACTGTGGACAGTGGCACGCGTCGGGCTCCTGCGGCGAAGAGCAGCAGCGGCGCCGCCGTCACCGGCCCGGCGAGCACGAGCAGGGCGGCCAGGCCGGCTGAGCCCTCAGGCCCCTGGAGCGTGGAGGTCCCGGTGAGGGCGAGGTGGGTGAGGTGGCCCAGGCCCAGCGGCAGCACCAGGCAGGTCTCTAAGGTCAGTCCCGTCAGCGCGTCCACCCGCACCTGGTTCTTCACCAGCCCGTACAGGCCAAAGGTGGCCGCCAGCGCCAGGGAGATCCAGGGCAGGCTGCCCTGGGCGGTCACGGCGACGGAGACCACCGCCAGCACGATGGCCACCTTCTGGGCACGGCGCAGGCGCTCTCTGAGGACCAGCGCCGCCAGGGCCACTGTCACGAGCGGGTTGATGAAGTAGCCCAGGGCGGCGTCGGCCGTGCGGCCCGTGTTGACGCCGTAGACGTAGGTGAGCCAGTTGAGGGTGATGAGCACGCCGGCGGCGGCGAGGGCCAGCAGCTGGCGCGGGGCTGCGAGCACGGCGCGCACCCGCGCCCAGGCGCGGGTCACGGTCACGAGCAGGAGGCAGGTGAGCGCGGTGAAGGTGATCCGGTAGCTGAGGATCTCAAGGGCTCCCGCGGCGTCCAGGAGCCGGAAGTAGAGCGGGAAGAGTCCCCACAGGGCGTAGGTGCCCAGCACGAGGGCGGTGCCGCGCTGCTGGGAGGCGGTGGACGGTGAGGTGGGCGAGGGCATACGGGCTCGTTCCTGGGACAGTGGGCAGATGCTAACGGTGTGAGGCGTGAGGCTGCGCACCTGGCAGGTATCTGAGACAATCGCCCGCCGGCACTCCCGCCGACGTGCCCCGCTGACCCTAGGAGCTTCCATGGCTGACGCCGCCCGCGCCCGCAAGGTCGCCGACCGTATCCACGAGACCGTCGCCCGTATGCTCCAGGGACGGATCAAGGACTCGCGTCTCGGCTTCGTCACCGTCACCGACGTGCGGGTCACCGGTGACCTGCAGCAGGCCACGGTCTTCTACACGGTCTACGGCTCTGAGCGAGAGCGCCGCGAGACGGCCGCCGCCCTGCGCTCGGCGACGGGCCTCATCCGCTCAGAGGTCGGCAGGGCGCTCGGCATCCGCCTGACCCCGTCGATCACCTTCCAGCTCGACGCGCTGCCCACCCAGGCCCGCACCTTCGAGGACGCCCTCGCCCAGGCGCGCGCCAAGGATGAGCAGATCGCCCGCACCTGTGCGGGGGCCTCCTACGCGGGCGAGGCGGACCCCTACCGTCACGACGACGAGGACGGCGAGGGCGGCGCCGACGACGAGGACGCCCCCACCGGCGAGCCGGGCACCCGGGCGTGAACGGCCGCACCGGCGCCGCCCGGAACCGTCCTGCGGTGCCCCGCGGCACCGTCACCGCCCCAGACGGCCTGCTGCTCATCGACAAGCCCAGCGGCCTGACGAGCCACGACGTCGTCGCCATGACCCGCAGGCTCGCGGCCACGCGCAAGGTCGGCCACGCCGGGACCCTCGACCCCATGGCCACGGGCCTTCTCATCATCGGCCTGGGCAGGGCGACCCGGCTGCTGACCTACCTCGTGGGCGCGGACAAGACCTACACCGCCACCCTGAGGCTGGGGCAGGAGACCGTCACCGACGACGCTGAGGGCGAGGTCACCGCCCGCCACGGCTGCACGCCGCAGGAGGACCTGCCCGCGCGCCTCGACGCCGCCCTGGCCCGCCTCACCGGGGACCTCATGCAGGTGCCCAGCGCCGTCAGTGCCGTCAAGGTTGACGGCGTGCGCGCCTACGCGCGCGTGCGTGGGGGCCAGGACGTCGCCCTCGCAGCCCGCCCGGTCACGGTCCACGCCCTGACCCGGGCCGGCGGCCCGCGCCCCTCGACGGCGCCCGACGGCACCGACGTCGTCGACATCGACCTGTGCGTCTGCTGCTCCTCAGGCACCTACGTGCGCGCCCTGGCCCGCGACCTCGGGCGGGCGCTGGGCTGCGGGGCGCACCTGACGGTCCTGCGGCGCACGGCCGTCGGCCCCTTCGACGTCGGTGAGGCCCTCACGCTCAAGGCCGCTGCCCGGCAGGTGGAGGCCGGGGCCGACGCCGAGCCGCCGTCGGGACTGCGCACGATGAGCCTGAGCGCGGTCGCCCGGCGCTGCTTCCCGGCCGTGGCGCTGGACGAGGACGAGGCCCGCGCCCTCGCCTACGGCCAGGTCCTCGGTGAGGACGTCGCCGCCCGTGCCGTCACCCCCGAGCGTGCCGTGGTCCCCAAGGAGCGGCGCCCGGACGGCGCCCTCAGGGCGCGCCCCGTCCTCGCGGGTTTCGCTCCCGACGGTGAGGTCGTGGCACTGTTGACCACCGGCAAGGGCCGCACGCGGCCCGTGCTCGTCCTCGCCCCCGCCATGGGGCCGGGACACGCTGACACGCAGCCGACCGCCGGTGAGCCCGGCGACCTAGGAGAGCCATGAGCGAGCAGGACGAGCAGACGGACCGGGCCGGCACGGGCGCCGCGCCCGGCGGGTGCGGCGGGCACCACCGAACCGCGCGGCAGCAGGAACGGCCCGGTGAGGCACCCGCCCCGGCGGGCGTCGTCCCCGGGCGCAAGGCCGGCAACCTCCTGGGCCTGCGCGACGTCTCCGCGCCCGCTCCCTCCCAGGGTGGAGGCTGCGGCTGCGGGGGCCACGGGCACGGCGGCCGGCACGCACACGGCCGCTGCGGCTGCGGCTCCCACTGAGCCCCGTGGAGGTCTGGTACGGCGCCGAGCAGGTGCCTGAGGAGCTGCGGGACCCCTCGGGGCCCGGCTCGGTCGTCACCATCGGGGTCTTCGACGGCGTCCACCGAGGGCACCGGGCGGTGCTCGCACGCCTGGCCGCGCGCGCCGCGGACCTCGCCTCCCGTCGTCCCGGCACCGCTCGCCCCCGCACGGTCGCCGTCACCTTCGACCCGCACCCGGCCCAGGTCCACCGGCCGGGCCAGCACCTGCCGATGGTCGCCTCGCTGGCCGACCGCCTCACCCTGCTGGCCTCCACGGGCCTGGACGCGGTCCTCGTCGTGCACTACACCCTCGACTTCGCCGACCAGGGCGCCGAGGACTTCGTGCGCACGTGGCTCGAGGGCCTGCTCGGGGCACGGGCCGTCGTCGTCGGCGACGACGTGCGCTTCGGCCGGGGCAACGAGGGCGACGCCCGCACCCTGGAGCAGATCGGGGCCGCGGACGGCCTCGAGGTGGAGATCGTCCGCGACGTGCTCGCCCCCTGCGGGCGGCGCTGGTCCTCGACCTGGGTGCGCCAGCTGCTCGAGGAGGGCGACGTCGCCGGGGCCGCCGAGGTCCTCGGGCGGGCCCACCGCCTGCGCGGCACCGTCGTGCACGGTCACAAGCGCGGCCGGGAGATCGGCTTCCCGACGGCGAACCTTGAGGCCGCGACCGCCGGCGTCGTGCCGCCCGACGGGGTCTACGCGGGCTGGCTCGTGCGCTCGCCGGGCTCCGGTGAGGACCAGGCTGCGGGGGAGGAGCGGCTGGCGGCCGCCGTCTCGATCGGTACCAACCCCACCTTCGACGACGTGCCCGAGCGGGTTGTCGAGGCGCACGTGCTGGGACGCACGGACCTGGACCTGTACGGTGAGGTCGTGGGGGTCGAGCTCGTCGAGCGCCTGCGCCCCATGCTGGCCTTCGACGGGCTCGAGCCCCTGCTGGCGCAGATGCGCCGCGACGTCGTCAGCTGCGCCGCCGTCCTGGGGGTGCCGGCCCCCGGCCCCCTGCGGCCCGAGGACGTCACGGCCTGAGCCCCGGCCGCTCCCGCGGGTGCCTGTGCCCGGTCCCACAGGCCCGCACGGCCCTGGGGCGGCGCCTCCCGGCGCGGGCGCTGGTATCGTGAGCGGGCCGTCGATCGGCCACGGACGTGTCATGCCCGGGAGGACAAGCCCCGGCGCTCCGTGCAACGAGAACAAGGAGTCCGCATGTCGATTTCCGCCGAGCGCAAGACCGAGCTCATCGCCGAGTACGCCACCCACGAGGGTGACACGGGCTCCCCGGAGGTCCAGGTCGCCGTCCTGAGCGAGCGCATCAAGAACCTCACCGAGCACTTCAAGACCCACACCCACGACCACCACTCGCGTCGTGGCCTGTACCTCCTCATCGGTAAGCGTCGTCGTCTGCTCGACTACCTCATGAAGGAGGACATCGAGCGCTACCGCTCCCTCATTGCCCGCCTCGGCATCCGTCGCTGAGCGAGCGCCGCGGGCACAGCGCCCGCACCGACCCGCCGAGGGCCCTGCCACGAGCTGGCGGGGCCCTCGCCCTGTCCACGGGGCGCGGCCCATCTCACGCACCCCGGCCATCCGCCGCCCAGCCATCGTGGGGGCCGGGAGGCTAGGATCGAGGCGTTCGCATTGACTGAGAAAGAGACACGTCACAGATGTTCATTGACGACCCCGAGGTCACCGCTGCTGAGGCCGTGATCGACAACGGCGCCTTCGGCACGCGCGTGGTCCGCTTCGAGACCGGCCGCCTCGCCAAGCAGGCCGCCGGCTCCGCCATGGCCTACCTCGACGGCGAGACCGCGATCCTGTCGGCCACCACCGTGGGCAAGCACCCCAAGGACCAGTTCGACTTCTTCCCGCTCACCGTTGACGTGGAGGAGCGCCAGTACGCCGCCGGCCGCATCCCCGGCTCCTTCTTCCGCCGCGAGGGCCGCGCCGGCACCTCCGCCATCCTCGCCTGCCGCCTCATCGACCGCCCGCTGCGCCCGTCCTTCGTCAAGGGCCTGCGCAACGAGGTCCAGGTCGTTGAGACCGTCCTGGCCATCCACCCTGACGACGCCTACGACGTGCTGGCCATCAACGCGGCCTCCATGTCCACCCAGATCGCGGGCCTGCCCTTCGCCGGTCCCGTGGCCGGCACCCGCCTGGCCCTCATCGACGGACAGTGGGTCGCCTTCCCCCGCTACAGCGAGCTCGAGCGCGCCACCTTCAACATGGTCGTCGCCGGCCGCGTCCTCGAGGACGGCGACGTCGCCATCATGATGGTCGAGGCCGGCGCCACCGAGAACGCCTTCGACCTCATCGCCCAGGGCGCCACCGCCCCGACTGAGCCGGTGGTCGCCTCCGCCCTCGAGGCCGCCAAGCCCCACATCAAGGCCCTGTGCGAGGCCCAGATGGAGGTCGCCGCCCGCGCCTCCAAGCCCACGGCCGAGTTCCCGCTCTACCTGGACTACTCCGACGAGCAGTACGCCGCCGTCGAGAAGGCCGCTGAGGCCCACGACCTCGCCTCCGCCATCGCCACCGAGGGCAAGCAGGCCCGCGACGCTGCCACCGACGCCGTGCGCGACGCCGTCCTGGCGGACCTCGCTGCGGACTTCCCCGCCGAGGAGGACACCAAGGCCCTCAAGGCGGCCTTCCGCTCCGTGACCAAGAAGCACGTGCGCCACCGCACCCTCACCGAGGGCATCCGCATGGACGGGCGTGGCCTGAAGGACATCCGCACCCTGGGTGCGGAGGTCGAGGTCCTGCCCCGCGTGCACGGCTCGGCCATCTTCGAGCGCGGCGAGACCCAGATCCTGGGTGTCACCACCCTCAACATGCTGCGCATGGAGCAGCAGATCGACGACCTGTCGCCGGTGACGCACAAGCGCTACATGCACCAGTACGTCTTCCCGCCCTTCTCTACCGGTGAGACCGGCCGCGTCGGCGCCCCCAAGCGCCGCGAGGTGGGCCACGGCGCCCTGGCGGAGCGTGCCCTGGCCCCCGTCATCCCCAACCGCGACGACTTCCCCTACGCGATCCGCCAGGTCTCCGAGGCCCTGGGCTCCAACGGCTCGACGTCGATGGGCTCGGTGTGCGCCTCCACCATGTCCCTGCTCAACGCCGGTGTGCCGCTCAAGGCCCCCGTCGCGGGCATCGCCATGGGACTCATGCACGAGGTCATCGACGGTGAGACGAAGTGGGCCACCCTCACCGACATCCTCGGCAGCGAGGACGCCTTCGGCGACATGGACTTCAAGGTGGCCGGCACCCGCGAGTTCATCACCGCCCTCCAGCTCGACACCAAGCTCGACGGCCTGCCCTCCGAGGTCCTGGCCGGCGCGCTCGGCCAGGCCCGCGACGCCCGCTTCTACATCCTCGACGTCATGGAGCAGGCCATCGACGGACCGGACGAGATGGCCCCCACGGCCCCGCGCGTGCTCACGGTTCACATCCCGGTGGACAAGATCGGCGAGGTCATCGGCCCCAAGGGCAAGATGATCAACCAGATCCAGGAGGACACCGGCGCGGACCTGACGGTCGAGGACGACGGCACCGTCTACATCGGCGCCTCCGACGGCCCCTCCGCCGAGGCGGCCCGCGACGCGGTCAACGCCATCGCCAACCCTCAGATGCCGGAGATCGGCGAGCGCTTCATCGGCACGGTCGTCAAGACCACGACCTTCGGCGCCTTCGTGTCCCTGTCGCCGGGCAAGGACGGCCTGCTGCACATCTCGCAGATCCGTCGTCTCGTGGGCGGCAAGCGCGTGGAGAACGTTGACGACGTCCTCACCGTCGGTGACAAGGTCCAGGTCGAGCTCGCCGAGATCGACCAGCGCGGCAAGCTCAGCCTGCACGCGGTCCTCACGGAGGAGCAGCTGGCGGCCGAGGAGGAGGCCCGTGGCTCGCGTGAGGATGGCGAGGGCTCTGAGCGCCGTGAGCGCCGCCCGCGCCGTGAGCGCAGCGAGGCCGACGGCGAGCGCCGTGAGCGCCGCCCGCGCCGCCGTCGCACTCGCACCGTGGAGGACTGCGCGGACGAGGACTGAGGCTCGCGCGGTGCTGACGCCGGCACCGGCCGCCGCCAGGCGGTGAGCAGCTGATCCGGTGGGGCCGGGTGGGGACAGACCCACCCGGCCCCACCGCGTGCGCAGCCGGGTTCTTGCCCGGGCGGGCGGCACCGTTAGGCTCGCCCGGTGACCGCATCCTCCGCCCCTGCCCCGTCCCCGCGCCCCACCGGCGCCTCCTACGCCGAGGTCGCTCTTGAGCGCGGCGTCGCCGGCGACCCGGCCACCGAGCTGGCCCTGGTTGACGACGGTGCCCTGCTGCGCCGCTCCGTCCTGCCCGGAGGGGTGCGGGTCATCACGGAGTCCGTGCCGGGGCTGCGCTCGACGAGCATGGGCATGTGGTTCGGCGTCGGCTCCCGCGACGAGGTGGCCGGCCAGGAGGGCTCGACCCACTTCCTCGAGCACCTGCTGTTCAAGGGAACGGCCACGCGCGACGCCCGCGCCATCGCTGAGGCCTTCGACATGATCGGCGGCGAGTCCAACGCCGCCACGGCCAAGGAGCACACCTCCTACTACGCGCGTGTCCAGGGGCAGGACTCCATGGAGGCCCTCGACGTCATCACCGACATGGTGACCTCCTCGCTGCTGGATCCCAAGGAGGTGGAGACCGAGCGCAGCGTCATCGTCTCCGAGCTCGCTGACGCCGCCGACGACCCCCAGGACGTCGCCCACGAGGCCTTCGCCCGCGCCGCCTTCGGTGAGGGGACCCCCCTGGGCCGCCCCATCGGCGGCACGCCGGAGACGGTCACCGCCGTGCCGCGTGACGCCGTGTGGGAGCACTACCGGCGCACCTACGCCTCGGACACGCTCGTCGTGGCGGTGGCCGGCGCCGTTGACCATGAGCAGGTGTGCGAGCGCGTCGCCGCCGACCTCGCCGTGGCCGGCTGGGACGCCAGCGCCGGCGCTGCGCCGCGCGAGCGCCGTTTCGAGGTGGAGCCCTTCACCGCGCTGGAGGTCCGGGACGTCACCATTGAGCGCGACTCGGAGCAGTCGCACGTGTACCTGGCCTGCCAGGGCATCGCCGTGCGCGATGAGCGGCGCTGGACCATGAGCGTGCTCACGACGATCCTCGGCGGGGGCATGTCCTCGCGCCTGTTCCAGGAGGTGCGTGAGAAGCGCGGCCTGGCGTACACGACCTACGCCTTCGACGCCTCCTACGCCGGTGCGGGAGCCTTCGGCCTGTACGCCGGGTGCGCGCCGGGCGACGTCGAGGAGGTCTGTGCCGTCATGGTCGGTGAGTTCGAGGCCCTGGCGGCGGACGGGCCGACGCAGCGCGAGATGGCCCGGGCTCGCGGCCAGATCGGCGGGGCGATGGTGCTCGGGGGTGAGGACTCCTTGGCGCGCATGGGGCGCCTTGGGCGAGCAGAGGTCGTCACGGGACGTCTGCGCTCCATGGATGAGAACCTGCGCCAGCTCGAGGCGGTCACGGCAGATCAGGTGCGTGAGCTGGCGGTCTGGCTCGCGGGGCAGGCCCGCACCCGCGTCCTCGTCGGCCCCCGGTCCTGAGCGACACCTGCTGCGCTCGCCGCCCCGATAGGCTGGTGCCATGACCATCCGTGTTGCAGTGACAGGCGCCGCTGGGCGCATGGGATCGACCGTCTGCCGTGCCGTTGAGGAGGCGGAGGGCCTTGAGCTCGTCGCCCGCCTCGATGCCGGCGACACCATCAGTGCCCAGGCCCTGTGCGGCGCCGACGTCGCCGTGGACTTCACCGTCCCGGCCGTCACCGAGGCCAATGTCCACGCCCTCATCGACGCCGGCGTCGATGTCGTCGTGGGCACCACCGGCTGGGACGAGGAGTCCTACGCCCGGGTGCGCGAGCACCTGGCGCGTCCCGAGGCCGCCGGGCGCAGCGTGCTCATCGCCCCCAACTTCGCCCTCTCCGCCGTCCTGGCCATGCGCTTCGCCGCTATGGCCGCGCCCTACTTCGAGTCCGTCGAGGTCATCGAGCTGCACCACCCGAACAAGGTCGACGCCCCCTCCGGCACCGCCGTCGCCACCGCCCGCGCCGTCGCAGCCGCCCGCGCGGCCGCCGGCGTGGGACCCTCACCCGACGCCACCGAGTCCGACCCCCTGGGCACCCGGGGCGGTCTGGTGGACGGCGTGCGCGTCCACGCGGTGCGCCTGCGGGGCCTGACCGCCCACGAGGAGGTCGTGCTCGGCAACCCCGGCGAGCAGCTGACCGTGCGCACCGACTCCTTCGACCGCTCCTCCTTCATGCCCGGTGTCGTCCTGGCCGTGCGCGAGGTCGGCTCCCGCCAGGGCCTGACCATCGGCCTGGACGCCGTCATGGACCTGTGAGGCCCTGAGCCCCGGTGCCACAGCCCCTCCACCCCGGCACGCCTCTGTCACAGGTCTGCGACCCACAGCTCCTCGACGACGCCCTCACCCACCGGCAGAAGCCGGTGGGACTCGGTGCGCTGCATCCCCGTGCCCGTGAGGAAGGAGGCCAGGGAGGAGTCCCCGCGCAGCACCCAGGCCAGCAGGACGTTCGCACCGTCCTCGCGGGCCAGGTCGCTCGCCGCCGCCAGCAGCCGCGAGCCGTGGCCCTGGCGCTGGTGGGCCGCAGACACACCCAGCGCCGTGACCTCCGCCGCCCGCTGGGGCGCACCCGCGGCCGGGGCCCCCTCCTCGTCGACGGCGAGCCCCTCGGTGGGGGCCAGGCCCACCAGGCCGACGACCTGCTCGCCGAGCGTGGCCACCAGCACGTGGTGCCGGGCCGAGGGCGGCTCGAGCACGGCTCGTTCCCAGCCGGCGGCCAGCACCGGCGGCGCCACCATCGCCTCGACGCCCGCCGGCAGCGGTGCGCCGTCGTGCTCGGCGCCGTGGGCCGCCCGCAGGGAGGAGGTCATCGTGGAGGCCTGTACCCGCCCGATGGCTTCGAGGTCCGCCCCAGACGCCGGGCGCACGGAGGGCGGTGCACCCACGGCGGGGGAGGGCAGGCGGTCGCTGGCGGAGCGGGGCAAGGTCATACCCGCAGCCTATGCGCACCGCCGGCGCCGGCTGTGACGGCCGTGACCCCACCTCCTTCGGCTCGCGGGCCGGACGGTACGCTGAGCCCATGAGTGCTCTTCCCCCCCGGTCCTTCGGCTCCGTCGGCGTCGCCATGGTCACGCCCTTCCACGCCGACGGCTCCATTGACGTCGAGGCCGCCCAGGCACTGGCCGTCAGCCTCGTTGACGACGGCGCCGACCTCATCCTCCTGGCCGGCACCACCGGGGAGGCCCCCACCACCCACCTGCCGGAGAAGCAGACGCTGCTGCGCGAGGTCAAGGACGCCCTCGCCGGGCGCGCCATGCTCATGGCGGGCGCCGGCTCCAACGACACCGCCCACGCGGTGCGTATCGGCGTCGGCTCCCAGGAGGCCGGGGCCGAGGCGCTGCTCATCAACGCCCCCTACTACAACCGGCCCAGCCAGGAGGGCGTCCACCAGCACATCATGGCCGTCGTTGAGGCCACGGACCTGCCGGTCATGCTCTACGACATCCCCGGGCGCACCGGGGTGAGGATCCTCGACGAGACTCTCGCGCGCCTGGCCGAGCACCCCCGCGTCAAGGCCGTCAAGGACGCCACCGGGGACGTCGAGCAGGGCTTCGAGCGCATGGAGGCCACCGGTCTGGAGTACTACTCCGGTGACGACGGCCTCAACTTCGCCTGGCTCGCCCACGGCGCCTCCGGCGTCGTGTCCGTCGTCGCCCACGCCGACGCCCACTCCTGGCGTGAGATGATCACCGAGGTCGACGCCGGTGACCTCGACGGCGCCCGCAAGGTCGCCCAGCGCATCCGCCCGCTCGTGCGCGCCATCATGGGCGGCGGCCAGGGCGCGGTCATGGCCAAGGAGGCGCTGGCGCTCCAGGGGCGTCTGCCCGAGGCCACCGTGCGCCTGCCGCTGGTGCGCGCCGAGGCCGCGGAGGTCGCCGCCCTGCGTGAGGTGCTCCAGGCCCAGGGCCTGCTCTGAGCGCACCCGCTCTGAGGTGACCGGGGCGACGCCCCGGTCACCGGTGCGTGCGGGACCTGCCCTCCCCGTCGCCCGGGCCGCCCCTGCGCTCCCGCCCGCCCTCGCCCAGCCTCTCGACGATGCTGGAGGCGACGGCGTCGGAGGCCGCGGAGGCCGCCTCCCGGGCGGCGAGCAGCTCCTCACGCACCACCCGGCGCAGGATCTTGCCGATCTGGGAGCGCGGCATCTCCGTGAGGATCTCCACCTGCCTGGGCAGGGCGTAGTGGGACAGGGTCCGCTCGGCCCAGGCGCGCACCTGCTCCAGGCTCACCGTCTGGCCCTCCTTGGGCACGATGGCGGCCACGACGCGCTCGTTGCCGGCCTCCCCGGGCAGGCCGACGACGGCGACGTCCTCGACCTGGGGCATCGAGCGCACCGCCGCCTCGACCTCGGTGGGGTAGATGTTGAAGCCGCCCGAGATGATGAGCTCCTTGCGCCGGTCGGCGATGACGTAGAAGCCGTCGGCCTCCTGACGCACGAGGTCGCCGGTGCGCAGCCAGCCCCCGGGCAGGAGCACCGCGTCGGTCTCCTCCGGGTTCTCCCAGTAGCCCACAAAGACCTGCGGGCCTCGCACGAGCAGCTCGCCGACCTCGCCGGGGGCGACCTCGGTGCCGGGGTCCTCCGGGTCAACGATCCGCACGTCCGTGGAGGGGAAGGGCACGCCCAGGGCTCCGGGGCGCCGCTCGGGGGAGATGGGGTTGCCCAGGGTGATGGGGGAGGACTCGGTCATGCCGTAGCCCTCGATGATGACGCCCCCCGTGGCCTCCTCCCAGGCCTCGGCCACCGCCCGCGGGTTCGCCGCCGCGCCGCACACGGCGATCTTGCACGAGCTCAGGTCCGCGCCGGTGGCGTTGGCGCGCGAGACGATCCGGTCGAACATCACCGGCACGCCCGGGAAGAAGGTGGCCGGGTGGCGCTTCCACGCCGACAGGACCATGTCGGCGCTGAACTTGGGCAGGATGACCTGGGTGGCCGCCAGTCCGACGGCGCACAGCAGCGACAGGCTCAGGCCGAAGGCGTGGAAGAACGGAAGCACCGAGTAGAAGGTTTCCTGTCCGTGCTCGCAGGTCTGGGAGGCCCAGGCCAGGCTCATCTCGGCGTTGGAGCGCAGGTTGCGGTGGGTGAGCTTGACGGCCTTGGGGGTGCCGGTGGTGCCGCCGGTGTAGAGCAGGACGGCGACGTCGTCAACATCGGGCAGCCGGTGGCCAGCGGGCAGGGGGGTGCAGGCGGCCACGAGGTCGTCCCAGGAGCGCACGCCGGAGGGGACCGGGCCGCGCAGCTCCGAGCGCTGGGCCCGGGCGGCGGCCACGGGCAGGCTCAGGGCCAGGCGGCTGGTCCAGGGCAGGTGGCGCGAGAGGTCCACCGACAGCACGCGCCGGCCGGTGAGCCCCGCCGCGCTGAGGGAGCCAGAGGCCTGCACGAGGCGGGCGAGGGTCTTCTCCCAGGCGATGATGACCTGGCCCCGGTGGATCTCGATCTGCTCGCGCAGCTGGGCGGCGGGGGCGAGCGGGTTGTGCTCGGCCAGGATGGCGCCCAGGCGCCACACGGCGTAGGCGATGACGACGTGCTGGGGGCAGTTGGGCAGGATGACGCCGACGACGTCGCCGGGGCCCACCCCCAGGGCACGCAGCGCCTCAGCCGCCTGGGCGACCTGACGCGACAGCTGGGCGTAGGTGGTGGAGGCGCCCAGGAAGTCGAGGGCGAGGCCGTCGGGGTGGCGGCGGGTGGCGTCGTCGAGCATCCGGGACAGGGGCTCGGTGACGGGGGCGATAACTCCGGGGACCCCGGGGGCGTAGTGGGGGCGCAGGTAGCGCTCGGAGGTGTCGCCGACGTGCTCGCTCATGAGGCTTCCTTCCCGGGAGGCGGTCTGGGGCGGTGCGGCCCCACGCAACCGTAACCTACGGTTGCGTAACCACGCGCCCCCGCCGTCCCGGCCGCCCTTGGTGGCCGGGACGGTCAGGCCGTCCGCTCCCGGCCGGTCACGCCGTCGGTCAGGCCGTCGGGCAGGCCCTCGGGCAGCCGGTGGCGTGAGACCAGGTGCAGTCGGCGCGTTGGCCTGGTCATCGCCACGTAGAGGTCGCCCGGGCTGCGCTGGCCCACCTCAGCGGCCTCCACGAGCACCACCGTGTCGAACTCCAGCCCCTTGCTCGTCACCGGGGACATCACCGCCAGGCGGGCGCGCAGCACGTCCCCGCCGGGCGCCTCCATGGCGGCCTCCAGCACCGGCTCCTGGGCCAGCACACGGGCCACCGCGGCCGGGTCTGGCGCGATGACGGCCATCCGCCCGCCCCCCGCGCCGACGCTTGCGTCCAGGGCCTGCGACTCAGCCAGCACCACCGCGCGCAGCAGCCGCTCCCACTGCTCGTCGTCGGTGTCCTGCCCTGACGGGCACGTCGCCGCCAGGCAGCCATCGAGGTCGCGCGCCGAGCTCACCGGGTACACCGGCGGGTGTCCCAGCATCTGCGCCACGGACTCCGCGGCCGCCATGATCGTCGCCGGCGTGCGGTAGCAGACGGTGAGGACCTCCTCGCGCAGCGGCGTCGAGCCGCCCGTCCTGGCGCCGTGCCCCCGGCGCCGCCGGCCGGGGCGGGGAGCCTGCCCGCTGCCGGTGGCTGCACCGGCGCCCAGGGCGGAGAGCGCCTGTGCCCAGGAGGAGGGCGCGTGCGGCCCCGAGTACTGGGCCAGGTCCCCGACCACGGTGAAGGAGCGCACCGGGCAGCGCCGGGCCAGCGCCCGCCACGCCATCGCCCCCAGCTCCTGGGCCTCGTCGACGACGACGTGCCCGTAGGTCCACGTCCGGTCCGCCCGCGCCCGCTCGGCCAGCGTGAGCGAGGGACCCGTGTCCGCCATGCGGTCCGCCAGCATCTCGGCGGTCACCATGCCGTCGCCCAGGTCCTGGGAGGCGATGGCCTGGGCGGCGTAGGAGACCAGCTCCTCACGGCGCCGCGCCTCCACACGCGCCCGCTGCGCCTGGGCGTCCTCGCTGGGGCCCAGCAGCTCGCACAGCTCGTCGATGAGCGGCACGTCCGCCTGGCTCAGCTCCGAGCCCGCCGGGCGCGCGAGCAGGGCCCGCTCGGCGGCCGTGAGCTCGGGCGCCAGGCGCTCCAGGAGCGCTGGCCTGGCCCACAGGCGCTCGAGGAGGCCCACCGGCGTCGTCGGCATCCAGCACAGGTTGATCTCCCGGCGGGCGTCGCGTGCGGTGCGGATGTCCTCACGGATCCACGCGCGCGTGTCCGCGTCCGAGGCGTCCTGGCGGGTGGCGCGCGCGTACTGGTCCGTCAGGCGCTCGAGCAGCCACAGCACGAAGGTCTCGCGGGCGAGGTTGTGGGGCCTCCCGGACCGGCGCGCCCGGCTCACCGCCTCGGCCACGTCCGCGGGCCGCAGGGTCAGGCGCACCCCCTCGACGACGATCTCGCGCGGCTCGGCGGGCACCCGTTGCAGGTCGCGCACGGCGCGCCGCAGGACCTCGGCCCACAGGGCCCGGCCCTTGAGCTCGTGGACCGCCGGTGCCTCAGTGCCTCGTGCCCGCAGGCCGGGCACGAGGTCGCCGACCGTCGTCGCCACTACCCCCGTCTCACCGAGGGAGGGCAGCACCTGCTCGACGTAGCGCAGGAAGGTCCTCGACGGGCCCACGAGCAGCACCCCCGAGCGCTCCAGGCGTGCGCGCTCGGAGTAGAACAGGTAGGCGACGCGGTGCAGGGCCACCGCCGTCTTGCCTGTGCCCGGGCCGCCCTGGACGACGAGCACGCCCTTGCCGTCACTGGTGACAATGCGGTCCTGCTCCGCCTGGATCGTGGCGACGATGTCGCCCATGCGCCCGTCGCGGGCGGCGCTCATGGCCGCGATGAGCGCGCCCTCGCCCTGCAGCCCCTCCACCGCCGCACGGGAGCCGGACCAGGCGTCGTCGCCCAGGGCGCTGACGTCGATGACCTCGTCCTCCAGCCCGACGACGCGGCGCTGACGGGTGTCGATGTGGCGCCGGCGCACCAGGCCCATCGGGTCGCGGGCCGTGGCCTGGTAGAAGGCCCGGGCCAGGGGCGCGCGCCAGTCGAGGACGACCTCGCGGCGGCGCCCGTCCTGCAGCCCCGTCCGCCCGACGTAGTGGCGTCGGCCGCCGTCGGTCACCCCAGCGCTTGTGGCGCCGGCCTCGACGGCCTCAGGGGACAGGTCCATGCGGCCGAAGACGAGCCGGTCCTCGACCCCCTCCAGGGAGGCGACGAGTCCCGCGTAGTGGGCGGCGTAGGCGTCGCGCTCGCCCCGCGACTGGTGGGTGCCGCTCGCTCCTGCCGCCTCCGTGCGCGCCAGCGCCTGGCGGGCGGCCTCGAGCTGGCGGTCGAGCTCGCCGTAGGCCGTGTCCAGGAACACCTGCTCGGCCTGCACCTGCCTCACACGTTCCGACTCGGCGCTGGTGCGCACGCCGTCGGGCACGGAGCAGGTCTGGGGGGGCTGGGTCACGTGATCTCGCAGACTGGGCCCTTGCGGAGGTGCCCGGGGTGCTCGGGGGTCGGTGCGCGCAGGCGCGCGGGGCCGTCCATTATTGTCCCAGCGTGGGCACCCGTGCCGACGCCGACGCCGACGGCGAACACCGGGCCTGTGCTCATGGGCACCCGCGCCGGCCACGGCCCGCGGGAACAGGAGGCAGCCCGGCCGTGTTGCACGTCAGGGACACCACGACGGGCGCCTGTGGACCGACGACGCCCGTGGACCGACAACCGCCCGGAAGGAGGACAGGATGAGACCCCTGTACAGCGTGGAGCACCCCTGGGACGAGCCGGTCGCGCCGCGCGTCCTGCTCTACCAGCTGGCCGGAGCGATGGACGCGGGCCACGCGGGCCGGCTCGCCGTCGAGCAGCTGCTCATGACCCTGCCCTCCGAGCGGATGGCCACCTTCGACACCGACTCCCTCATCGACTACCGGGCCCGCCGCCCGATGATGGTCTTCGACACCCACTCCTACACGGGGGTCGAGATGCCCGAGCTCGTCCTGGACCTCCTCCAGGACGACGAGGGCCGTGACCTGCTGCTCCTGTACGGCGCCGAGCCCGACTACCGCTGGGAGGAGCTCGCCGGCGCCGTCACCCACCTGGCCCTGACGATGGGGGTGACGCAGGCGGTCTCCATGGCCGGCATGCCCATGGCGGTGCCCCACACGCGCCCCACCTACGTCCACCACCACGGCAACCGCCCCGAGCTCCTGCCCGAGCAGCCCGACTTCTTCGGCCGCGTCGAGTTCCCGGGCTCGATGAGCGGCCTGCTGGAGCTGCGCCTGGGCGAGTCGGGCCTGGACTCGCGTGGGCTGACGGTCTCGATCCCGCACTACGTGGCCCGTGACGACTACCCGGCCGGCGCCGCCGCGCTCCTGTCGGCCGTGGCCGAGACCACCGGCCTGGCGCTGCCCCTGGGGGACCTCGAGGCCGCGGCCGCCGTCAACCGTGCTGAGATCGACGCCGAGGCCGCCTCCCAGCCGGAGGTCGCCGCCGTCGTCGCCGCCCTCGAGGCCCAGTACGACACCTACGCGCCCCCGAGAGCCGACGCCGACGAGATCTCGCGCCTGCTCGACGTGCCCACCGCTGAGGAGATCGGCGCCCGTCTGGAGGCCTTCCTCGAGGCCAACGACGCCGCCGAGGAGGGCCCCCAGGGGAGGTAGGAGCGCGGCCGGCCGCAGCGCCCCGGGACGCTGCCCTTGGAGCGCCGCCGGCCGGGGCGGCTCAGGCGCGCGGCAGGGCGGGGTCGTCCAGGGACCAGGCACGCACCGGCAGCGGCAGCCGCCTGACCGCGCGATCGACCTCCTGCACCTGCCCGGGCGTCAGGGGGCTGCGGCCGGCCACGACGACGAGGTTGCCGCGCCTCCTGCCCCTGACGCAGGCGGCGTCCGCCACGACGATCCCCCCGCCGAAGACCCGGCGCACCGCCGCCAGCTCGGCCCCCGCCTCCTGACGGGGCGCCGAGACCGTGTTGGCCAGGTACACCCCGTCCGGCGCCAGCGCCCTGCGGCACGCCCGCATGAGCTCCTCGGTCCGGCAGGAGGCCGGCACCCGACCTGCCGTGAAGACGTCGCGCACCACCACGTCCCACTCGCCCTCGCGCAGCGACGGGGCCACCTCAGCGGCGTCGCCCACCCGGATGCGCAGCCGGGGCGCGCGTGGCAGGTCGAACCACTCGCGCACGCGCTGGGCGAGCACGGCGTCGATCTCCACCGCCAGCTGGGTCGAGCCCGGCCGCAGCGCCTCCCAGGCGCGGGCCAGCGCGCAGCCCGCCCCGCCCAGGTGCGCCGCGCGCACGGGCACCCCGGGCAGCAGCACGTCCAGGACGGCGTTCATCTGCTGCTGGTACTCGAAGTCCAGGTGCGTGGGGTCCACCAGGTCGATCCAGGACGACTCGGTCCCGTCCAGCAGAAGGAGGACCCCCTTCTCGCGCCGCTCCAGGCGCGCCACGCCCGTGGATGTCGCCACGTCTCCCACCGGCAGCGCCGCCAGGCACGGCGTGGCGCCGGGGCGCGACGTGGCGCCGCGTGCGCGCCTGCTGCTCCGACCTGCCACGGCAGGCAGGTTAGCCTGGACGCATGAGCCGGGCACCCAGGAACGAGGCCGCGCGCCGCTCCTGGGGCGAAGACGACAGTGCCACGAACATCCTGCACGTGGACATGGACGCGTTCTTCGCCTCCGTCGAGCTCCTTGAGCACCCCGAGCTGTGCGGGCGCCCCGTCATCGTCGGAGGGACGCACGGCCGTGGGGTCGTCAGCGCCGCCACCTACGAGGCCCGCGCCCAGGGCGTGAGCTCGGCCATGAGCATGGCCGAGGCGCTGCGCCGCTGTCCCCAGGCCGTCGTCCTGCCCGTGCGCCACGGCGTCTACAGCCGTGTCTCCGCCCAGGTGATGGAGGTCCTGGGCGAGGTCACGCCCGTGCTTGAGCAGGTGAGCGTCGATGAGGCCTTCCTCGACGTCTCCGGCTCGCGACGGCGCATGGGAGGACCGGTCCGCATCGGCCACTGGGTGCGTGCCGAGCTGCGCCGGCGCCTGGGCCTGCCCGCCAGCGTCGGCATCGCCTCCACCAAGCTCGTCGCCAAGCTCGCCTCCGCCCACGCCAAGCCGGACGGGCTGCTGCTCGTGCCCGCCGACGCCACCCAGGACTTCCTCGACGTGCTGCCGGTGGGTGCCCTGTGGGGCGTGGGGGACAAGAGCGCCCAGGCCCTGGCCCGCTGGGGCATCACCGATGTGCGCACCCTGGCCGCCACGGAGGTGCGCCGGCTGGAGCGGGTCCTCGGGCCCGCCACCGCGCGCCACCTGCACGACCTGTCCCACGGCATCGACCCGCGCCCGGTCGTCGTCAGCCGGGAGGACAAGAGCGTGGGCACCGAGTCCACCTTCTTCGACACGATCACCAACCGCGAGGACGCCCGCCGCGTGCTGCTGGACCAGTGCCACCAGTGCGCCGGGCGCCTGCGCCGGGCCGGCGCCCGGGGACGCACCGTGGTCCTCAAGGCCCGCGGCGCTGACTTCGTGACGGTGACGCGCTCGCGGACCCTGAGCGTCCCGACGGACCTGGCCCGTGACGTCTTCGCGGTGGTGGAGGAGCTCTTCGAGGCGCTGGGGGACCCCGTGGGCGGCTTCCGCCTGCTGGGGGTGCGGGTCGAGGGCCTGTCGCGGGCCGACGACGGCGTCCAGCTCCTCCTGGACGACGACGGGCGGCGGGGCGCCCCGGAGCGGGCGGCCGACGCCGTGCGGCAGCGGTGGGGCAGGGCAGCGGTCTCCCCGGCCAGCCTGCTGCGCCCCTCTCACCCGGCGCAGGGCTGAGACGCCGCGCGGCGGGGCGTGCGCGCTCGGCGGGGCGTGGACACGTTTTCCTCTGCCGCACGCCTGCGCATATCCTGTCCGCACGAGCGGGACCGCCTGGGCCCGTGCGCCGTCCTGGTGGCGGCGGCGGGCTGGTCGCAGGTCCCTCAGGAGCGCCGAGCGTGGGGGAGCCCGCGCCAGGAGGGAAGCCATGGCACTGTCGGAGCGTGAGCAGCAGGTGCTGCGCGACCTCGAGCGCCAGCTCCACGAGGACGACCCCGGTCTCGCCAGCTCGATCGAGCAGGCGGGCCGCACGCCGGGGCGGCTGTCGCCGCGCCACGTGGGCTACGGAGTGGCGCTCGTGCTCACCGGGCTCGCCGTCGTCATCGGCGGGGTCAGCGTGGGCCACGGCATCGTGTCCATGGTCATCGGCGTCGTCGGGTTCTCCCTGGCGGTGTGGGGTGTCACGCTTGTGCTCACCCGCCCCCAGGCCCCCTCTGCCGGGGCCAGGCGGGGCCGGGGCTTCATGGAGCGCCAGTCCGAGCGGTGGGAGCGCCGCCGCGAGGACAACCGCTGAGACCTCGTCCCCTGCGGCCGCGCTGACCGCCCTGCTGGTCACCCAGCGCTGAGGGCCGTCGTGCGGCCGCGTCGCTCGCCGTCCAAGGGGCCCTCGCACGTCCCCCCCCACCTTCCTCCACCTTGCTCCCACCTCCTCGTGCCGGTGCCCGCACGAGACCCGCTCCGCAACACCCGCCCAGCGTCCCCGCCATCCTCACGATGGCGGGGACGCCGCCGTGTGGAGCCCTGTCAGGGCCGTGCCCGGCCATCGGCGGCGCAGGTGCGCGGTGGGTGGCAGGCCCCCGCGCCCCGGCGCCGCACCGGGGTCCCGGGCGCGCCGCGTCCTCCACTTCCCTCCACCTGAGTAATCGGCGCGATGGTGCGGTCCGTGACCCAGATGTGACCGCCCGTCGCTCCCTGGGTGGGTGAAAGTGGGGGGGAGTGGGGTACTGTGGGGCGCACTGGGTCGTCGAGGGGGAAGGAGCGGACCTCATGTTCCTGGGTACGCACGCCCCGCGCCTGGACGACAAGGGACGTCTCATCCTCCCGGCCAAGTTCCGTGAGGAGCTGGCCGGGGGCGTCGTCCTCACCCGCGGGCAGGAGCACTGCGTCTACGCCTTCTCCACCGCGGAGTTCGAGCGCATGTACGCCCAGCTGCGTGAGGCTCCCCTCGCGCAGAAGCAGGCACGCGACTACGTGCGCGTCATGCTCTCCGGCGCGGACTCCCAGATCCCGGACAAGCAGGGCCGCATCACCCTGCCCGCCCCGCTGCGCGCCTACGCGGGCCTCGGCCGCGACCTCGCCGTCATCGGCGCCGGTGCCCGCGTCGAGATCTGGGACGCCGGCGCCTGGGAGCGCTACCTCGCCGCCCAGGAGCAGGTCTTCGCCGACACCGCCGAGGAGATCATCCCCGGCTTCTTCTGAGCCCACCCGGCGGGCCGCCGCCGCGACCCGCCAGCACACAACTGCACACCGGGACCGCCAGACGGCTCTCGCCGAGCGAGGTCCCCTCCCGCCACGCGTCCGACGTCCCTTCCCCGGCGCCGGAACCTGCGGGAGGAGTCCTGGCCCGACGAGCCCGCCTGGGCCCACCGCACCCGACGGCACCCGCACAGGAAGGAGGAGGACGTGCCCCGCACCAGTGAGCACGAGGCTGACGCCCCCCGGGCGCCGCTCGCCACCGAGGCCGCCCAGCGGCACACCCCCGTCCTCCTCCAGCGCTGCCTCGACCTGCTCGCGCCGGCCCTCGAGGGTGCCGACGCACCCGCCCACCCCGTCCTCATCGACTGCACGCTCGGCATGGGCGGGCACAGCGAGGGCGCCCTGAGCCGCTTCGCCGCCCTCACCGTCATCGGCATCGACCGCGACCCCGAGGCCATCGCGCTGGCCAGCGCCCGCCTGGCCCCCTTCGGTGAGCGCTTTCGGGCCGTGCGCGCCACCTACGACCACGTCCACGAGGTGGCTCGCACCGCCTCCCCCTACGGTGACGGCACCGTGGACGCCGTCCTCATGGACCTGGGTGTCTCCTCCCTCCAGCTCGACGACGCCGGGCGCGGCTTCTCCTACTCCCGGCCCGCCCCGCTGGACATGCGCATGGACCAGACCACCGGCACCACCGCGCAGCAGCTGCTCGACACCGCCGACGAGCACGAGATCACCCGGATCCTGCGCACCTACGGCGAGGAGCGCTTCGCCTCACGCATCGCCGCCGCCCTCGTGCGCCGCCGCGAGGCGGGCAGGCCCGTGCGCGACACCGCCGACCTCGCCGAGCTGGTGCGTGACAGCGTCCCCGCCGCCGCCCGGCGCGCCGGCGGGCACCCCGCCAAGCGGACCTTCCAGGCCCTGCGCGTCGCCGTCAACGCCGAGCTCGAGGTCCTCGAGCGGGCCGTGCCACGTGCCCTCAACTCCATCCGGGTCGGCGGACGCCTGGTCGTCGAGTCCTACCAGAGCCTCGAGGACCGCATCGTCAAGCAGGCGATCACCGCGGGCACCACGACCCGCGCCCCGGAGGGCCTGCCCTTCGTCCCCGGCTGCGCCGCGCCCTACCTCGCCGCCGTCACCCACGGCGCCGAGAGGGCCGACGACGACGAGCTGTCCCGCAACCCCCGCTCTGCCCCTGTGCGGCTGCGCGCCGCCACCCGCGTGCGCCCCGCCTGCGACGCGCCGGCCCCCGAGCCGCAGGGTGGCGGCGGGGCAGGACCCGGCCCACGCCGCAGCCGGCCGCGTCCGGCCAGGGCTGACCGCACGAGGAGGACCACCCAAGGAAGGACACGCAGATGAGCGCCGCCCACGCCTACGCGCCCGGGCCGTCCGGCCGCTCCCTGCCGCGCGCCGAGCACGCCCCGCGCCCCGTGCTCCACGTCGTGCGCGGCGTCGCGCCCGCGCGCGGGCGCCTGCCGGTGCTGCTCCTGGTCCTCGTCATCCTCCTCACCCCCTTGTTCGCCTCGACCTACCTCAACGCAGCCATGGCGGACACCGCCTTCAAGATGCACGACGCCCAGCAGCGGCTCGCCGCCGTCAACGAGCACATCGACACCGTCAACGGTCTGCTGCGGGAGGCCTCCGCCCCCGACTCCCTGGCCCAGCGCGCCACCGAGCTCGGCATGGTCCCCGCCGGCGCCCCTGGGGTCGTTGACCTCACCACCGGCACCGCCTCCGGCGGCTCAGCGGCCAAGCGGGGGTAGGAGAGCGTGTACCCCAGCCGACGTCGGGTCCTGCAGGCCGCGGGCGTGGCGGCCTTCGCCACGGTCACCGGGCGCACGGCCTGGCTGCAGCTCGTCAAGGGCCGCGACCTGGCCGAGCAGGCCCTGGCCGAGCGCACCGAGACCTGGGTCAACCGCGCCCTCCGCGGGAGGATCCTCGCGGCGGACGGCACCGTCCTGGCCGCCTCCTCCGTCTCCTACGACATCGGCGTCAACCAGGGTCTCATCTCCCAGTACGAGCACTACGTCTTCCACGACGACCCTGAGACCGGGGAGAGGACCGCCGAGCTCGTCGGGCACGGCGCCGCCGAGGTCGCTGCGCAGATCGCCCCGCTGCTGGGCGTGGACGCCCAGGAGCTCGGCGCCCTCATGGTCGGCAACAGCACCTACGTCGTCATCGCCGATGCCGTCAACCCCGAGATCTGGCGGCAGATCAAAGCCCTCGACATCCACGGCATCGAGCCCGACCAGCACCCCCACCGCTCGTACCCGGCGGGTAAGGTAGCCGGCAACATCGTCGGGTTCAGCTACGAGGACCCGCCGCGCGTGCTCGTCGGTGCCAACGGGCTCGAGTACTCCCAGAACGAGGTGCTCACCGGCATCGACGGCCGCGGCAGTGTCGAGCGCACCCCGGGTGACGTCAACATCCCCACCGGGCACCACGAGGAGGTCGAGGCCGTGGCGGGCACCGACGTGCGCACCACCCTGGACGCCGACCTCCAGACCGTCGCGCAGCAGGCCATCGATGAGGTCGTCACGGCCCAGGGCGCCGAGTGGGGCTGCGTCGTCGTCATGGAGCCGTCCACCGGCAAGGTGCTCGTCATGGCGGACTCCAACGCGATGGACCCCTCCGACCCCCTCGCCTCGGCCCCGCAGGACCGGGGCTCGCGCTGCGTCGAGGCGGTCTTCGAGCCCGGCAGCGTCGGCAAGGTCATGACCTTCGCGGCGGCCCTCGAGGAGGGCGTCGTCACTGCCGGGGACACCTTCACCGTGCCTGACACCTGGACCGCCGCCAACGGCCAGGTCTTCGAGGACTCCCACGAGCACGAGGTCCAGCGCCTCACGGCGGCACAGGTCCTGGCCGAGTCCTCCAACGTCGGCACCGTCCAGATCGGCGAGCGCGTCTCCGACGAGCGGCGCCACCACTACATCGAGGCCTTCGGCTACAACCAGCTCTCCGGCATCGAGCTGCCCGGTGAGTCCTCCGGGCTGCTGTCCGACTGGACCGAGTGGGACGACCGCACCCGCTACACGACGATGTTCGGCCAGGGAGTCGCCGGCACGGCCCTGCAGTCCGCCCAGGTGCTCGCCACCGTCGCCAACAAGGGCGTGCGCGTGGCCCCGCGCGTCATCGACGCCTTCATCGCCCCCGACGGCACCGAGACCCTCCAGCCCCGGGCACAGGGCGTGCGCGTCATCTCCGAGCAGACCGCTGCCGCGCTCACCGAGATGCTCATCGGCGTCACCCAGGAGGGGGGCACCGCCGAGGCCGCCTCCCTCGACGGCTACCTCGTGGCGGGGAAGACGGGCACCACCGAGATCCTCACGGGCTCGGGCACGGTCGCCTCCTTCGTCGGCTTCGTCCCCGCGCGCGACCCGGCTATCGCCGTCGCCGTCGTCGTCAACCGCCCCAGTGGCACCTACGGCGGTACCGTCGCCGCACCGGTCTTCCGAAAGATCGCCCTGGCCGCCATGCACTCGCTCGGCATCGCCCCCGATCCTCTTGTCATCGCCGCCCAGGCCGCCGCCGAGGCCGACGCCCAGGCTACAGCCCAGGCCACAGCCCAGGCCGACGCAGGCTGAGCCCGTGAGGCCCGCGCCGCGGTGCCCGCACGCCTCAGAGCCATCCCGCCTCCAGCCACGCTAGATTGAGGAGCCATGAGCAACCACGCCTACGAGTCAGCCGCTGCGCTGCGACCGCACCGCTGCGTCCCCACGGCGCTCGCCGACCTCGCCGAGCGTTTCTCGTTCACCCCCGCCCCCGGGGACGAGCAGGTCCTGGCGGCACTGAGCGTCGGCGGCGTGAGTGTGGACTCAGCCGACACCGCCCCCGGTGAGCTCTTCGTCGCCCTGCCCGGCTTCCGGCGCCACGGCGCGGAGTTCACCGCCGAGGCCGTCGCCCGGGGGGCCCTGGCCGTGCTCACCGACGCCGCCGGGCTGGGTACCGTCCGCCGCGAGGCCCCCGGCACCCCGGTGCTCATCCACCCCGACCCGCGCGCCGTCGTCGGCCCCCTGTCCGCCGAGGTCTACCACCACCCCTCCCGGCGCCTGGTCACCACCGCAGTCACCGGGACCAACGGCAAGACCACGACCTCCTACTTCCTGGACGCGGTCCTGGCCGCCCACCTGGGCGGCTGCATGGTCGCCGGCACTGTCGAGCTGCGCGTGGGCCCCACCTCCGTGGAGTCCCCCCGCACCACCGTCGAGGCGCCCGTCCTGCAGCGCATGATGGCCCTGGCCGTCGAGGAGGGCGTCGGCGCCGCCAGCCTTGAGGCCTCCAGCCACGCCATCGTCCTGCACCGCCTGGACGGCACCGCCCTGGACGTCGTCGGTTTCACCAACCTCCAGCGCGACCACCTCGACTTCCACAAGACGATGCAGGGTTACCTTGACGCCAAGGCCCAGCTCTTCACCCCTGAGCACACCCGCCACGCCGTCATCTGCGTCGATGACGAGTGGGGGGCCCAGCTTGCCCGCCGCACCCGCCAGGCGGGACTCATCGGGGTGGATCGCGTGCGTGCCTACCCGGTTGAGGGCGACCCCGCCCAGGGCACCGACTGGTGGGTCACCGACGCCACCGTCTCCATGACCGAGGCGGCCACCACCTTCGTCCTGCACGGTCCCGACGGCGAGCGCATCGAGGCCTCCTGCCCGCTGCCCGGCCTCGTCAACGTGCAGAACGCCGCCCTCGCACTCGTCATGGCCCTCAGGGCCGGGGTCCCGGTGGCCACCGCCGTGGCGGCCCTCGCCCACGCCCACAACATCCCCGGCCGCATGCAGCGCATCTGCCAGCGCGACGGCGTGCGCGGCACGTGCATCGTGGACTTCGCCCACACGCCCGACGCCATGGAGCTCACCCTCCAGGCCGTGCGCCAGATCACGCCGGGACGCCTCATCGTCGTCTTCGGCTCCGACGGCGACCGCGACCAGGGCAAGCGGCCCATGCTCGGGGAGGTCACCGCACGCCTGGCCGACCTGCTCGTTGTCACCGACGAGAACCCCCGCAGTGAGGACCCCCAGCTCATCCGCGACGCCGTCCTGGAGGGCGTGCGCCGCGTGCGCCCCGACCTCGAGGGCGTGGAGGAGGTCACCACCTGGCGCGGTGACGCCGTGCGCCGCGGTGTCGAGCTGTGCGGAGCCGAGGACACCGTCATCGTCACCGGCAAGGGCCACGAGCCCTTCCTCGAGGTGGCCGACGAGTTCATCCGCTACAACGACGCCCCCGTCATGCGTGAGGCCGTCGAGGCCAAGTGGGGGCCGTTGGCATGATGACCCGCACCCTGCGCGAGCTCGCCGCCATGGCCGGCGGCACCCTCATCGCTCCCCCCGAGGCCCTGGAGGAGGTGGCCGGGCGCGCGGTCAGCGAGGTCGTCACCGACTCGCGCCGGGCAGGCCCCTCCAGCCTGTTCGTCGCCATCTCCGGCGAACGCACCGACGGGCACGCCCACGTGGGCGAGGTCGCCGCCCAGGGTGGTGCCGCCGCGCTCGTGTCCGACCTCGGCGCCGCCCGTGGGGCACTGGCGGCGGCAGGCACCGCGCCCGAGGCGCTGCCCCTCGTGCTCGTCGCGGACACCGTCGAGGCCCTGGGCGCCCTCGCCCGCGCCCACCTGGCGGACCTGCGCGAGCGCGCCGCGGCGCGTGGCCAGGCCCTGACCGTCCTCGGCGTGACCGGCAGCGTCGGCAAGACGACGACCAAGGACCTCACCCGCCGGCTCCTCGCCGCCCAGGGGCCCACCGTGGCGCCGGTCGCCTCCTTCAACAACGAGATCGGCCTGCCCGTGACCGTGCTGGCCGCCGACGAGTCCACCCGCTACCTCGTCCTCGAGATGGGTGCCTCCGGGCCGGGCCACATCGACTACCTCACCGGCCTGGCCCCCCTCGACGCGGCCGCCGTCCTCATGGTCGGGCACGCCCATATGGCCGGCTTCGGCTCCGTTGACGGTGTCGCCGCCGCCAAGGCGGAGATTCTCCACGGGCTGGTGCCCACGGGCACCGCCGTGCTCAACCTCGACGACCCGCGCACCGCCGCCATGGCCCCCCTCGCCCCGGCCACGGTCCTCACCTTCTCCGCCAGCGGGAACGAGGCGGCGCACATACGCGCCACCGACGTCGAGCTCGACGCCCAGGCCCACGCCGTGCTCGACCTGCACCTGCCGGGCCTCGCCGGGCCCCGCCGGCTGCGTCTGGCCGTGCCCGGCGCCCACAACGTCGCCAACGCCCTGGCCGCCGCCGGCCTCGCGCTGGCGGCCGGGGTGCAGGCCGAGGCCGTCGCCACGGCCCTGGGCTCAGCCCGCCTCGAGAGCCCTCACCGCATGGACGTCCACGAGGTCCACCTCGAACCTGGCGCTGAGGGCGCCCCCGCCATGGACCTGCTCGTCATCGACGACTCCTACAACGCCAACATCGACTCCATGACGGCCTCGCTCGCCGCGCTGCCGGCCCTGGCCGGCGGGCGTCGTCGCGTCGTCGCCGTCTCCGAGATGCGCGAGCTGGGCGAGTCCTGCGACGCGGACCACACCCGCACCGGTGAGCTCGTGGCCCAGGCCGGCGCCGCCCTGCTGCTGACCATCGGCCCGGCCGCCGCCCCCGCCGCGGCAGCCGCCCGGGCCCGCGGGGTCGAGACCATCGAGGTGCCCGACGCCGACGCCGCCATCGCGCTGGTCAGCTCGGCCCACACACCCCTGCGCGACGGCGACGCCGTCCTCGTCAAGGGGTCGAACGGCTCAGGCGCCTGGCGCCTGGCCGACCACCTGAGCGCCTGTGCGAAGGAGAAGTCCCCCCGATGACCGCGATCCTCGTGTCAGCCCTCGTCGGCCTCGTCGGCACCCTGCTGGGCACACCCCTGCTCATCCGCTTCCTCCAGCGCCGCCACTACGGCCAGTTCATCCGGCAGGACGGGCCCGAGGGGCACATCACCAAGCGCGGCACGCCCACGATGGGCGGCCTCATCATCATCATCTCCACCGTGCTCGGCTACGCGGCCGCCAACCTCATCGAGACGCGTGTGCCCCGGGCCTCCGGCGTGCTCCTGCTCTTCCTCGTCGTCGGGCTGGGCCTCATCGGCTTCATGGACGACTTCGCCAAGATCGCCAGGCAGCGCTCCCTGGGCCTGAGGGCCTGGCAGAAGGTCCTCGGGCAGGCCGTCATCGGCATCGTCTTCGCCGTCGCCGGGCTGGGCTTCGCCGACCGCAACGGCCTGACCCCGGCCTCGACCGCCATCTCCTTCGCCCGTGACTCCCACCTCGACCTGGCCGCCGGGGGAGTGGTTGTCGGGGTCGTCCTCTTCGTCATCTGGGCGAACTTCCTCATCACCGCCTGGTCGAACGCGGTCAACCTCGCCGACGGCCTCGACGGCCTCGCCGCCGGCTGCTCCGCCATGGTCTTCGCCGCCTACACGCTGATCGGCGTGTGGCAGTCCAACCAGTCCTGCCTGCACGCCCACCCCGACGTCGTGGCGACCATGTGCTACGAGACCCGCGACCCGCGAGACCTGGCGATGATCGCCGCCGGCCTCATGGGGGCCTGCTTCGGCTTCCTGTGGTGGAACGCCTCCCCGGCGAAGATCTTCATGGGCGACACCGGCTCCCTCGCGCTGGGCGGCGCCTTCGCCGGGCTGTCGATCCTCACGCGCACCGAGTTCCTGGCCGTCGTCATCGGCGGTCTCTTCCTCGCCGAGGTCCTGTCTGACGTCATCCAGGTGATCTCCTTCAAGACCACCGGCAGGCGGGTCTTCCGCATGGCCCCCTTCCACCACCACTTCGAGCTGGGCGGCTGGACCGAGGTCAACGTCGTCATCCGCTTCTGGATCATCTGCGGGGTGTGCGTCGTGGCGGGCCTGGGCCTGTTCTACGCCGAGTACCTCGTGTCCTGAGCCGTCGCAGCCGGTCCCGGGCGCGTCGGGGGCGCCCGCGCGCCGACCTGGCCTACGGTCGGGGACGGCGGGCCCGGCGTCCACCACCCACCACGACCATGAGCGAGGAAACGTGAGCAGCACCGCCGTAGGCACCGGCCTCCTGGGTGACCTGAGGCACGCACGGGTCGGCGTCGTCGGCCTCGGGCGCACGGGCCTGGCCGTCATCGACGTCCTCGCCACGCTCGGTGCCCGGGTCAGCGCCTTCGACGCGCGTGCCGAGGCCCTCGAGGCCCTGGGCGCGCGCGCCACCGGGCCGGTCGTCGAGACCAGCGCGGGCGACGACGCCCAGGTCGCGCACGCTGTGGCCCAGGCGGACCTGGACCTGCTCATCGTCTCCCCGGGAGTGGCCGCCACCGGACCCGTCATGGGGGCCGCGGCCGCGGCGGGCACACCGGTGTGGAGCGAGGTCGAGCTCGCCTGGCGCCTGCAGCAGGCCACCCGTCCGCAGGTTCCCTGGATCACCGTCACCGGCACCGACGGCAAGACGACGACCGTCGGCATGCTCGCCTCGGTCCTGGGCGCCGCGGGACTCGAGGCGCCGGCGGTGGGCAACATCGGTGTCCCGGTGGTCAGCACCGTCGCCGAGGGCCGCAGTGACGCCCTCGCGGTCGAGCTGTCCAGCTTCCAGCTGCACACCACCCACACGCTCAGCCCGCTGGCCGCCGCCTGCCTCAACGTCGCGGCCGACCACCTCGACTGGCACGGCAGCCTGGCGGCCTACACGGCTGACAAGGCACGCGTCTACGCCCGCGCCCGCCGCGGCGCCGTCTACAACCTGGCCGACGCCGCCACTGTGGACATGGTCGAGCAGGCCGACGTCGTCGAGGGCTGCCGCGCCATCGGCTTCGGCCTGGCGGTGCCGGGCGTGGGCCAGGTCGGCCTCGTCGAGGACGTCCTCATCGACCGCGGCTGGCACGGCGACCGCCGCAGCGCCGGGCTCGAGCTCGCCACCCTGGCCGACCTCGCCCACCTCGCTCCCGGCGGCGACGTCGGCCGGCTGCCCGCCCACGTCGTCGCCGACGCCCTGGCGGCCGCGGCCCTGGCGATGAGCCACGACGCCGTCCAGGCGGACCCGGGCGCGGTCGCCCGGGGGCTGCGCGCCTTCGCGCCCGGTGCCCACCGCCTCGTCACCGTCGCCCAGGCCGACGGCGTCACCTGGGTGGACGACTCCAAGGCCACCAACACCCACTCCGCCCAGGCTGCCCTCACCGCTGTGCCTGAGGGCAGTGCCGTGTGGCTCGTGGGAGGCGACACGAAGGGCGCTGACCTGCACGATCTCGTCGTGGACGTGCGCTCGCGCCTGCGTGCGGCCGTCGTCCTGGGACGCGAGCAGGAGGCCGTCGTCACCGCCCTGCGGGACGGGGCCCCCGGCCTGCCCCTGGTGCAGGTGCCCGACGGCGAGGGCGGGGCCGTCATGGACGCGGCCGTGCGTGCCGCCCGGGCCCTGGCCCGCTCCGGCGACACCGTCATCCTCGCTCCCGCAGCCGCCTCGTGGGACCAGTTCAGCTCCTACGCCGAGCGCGGTGAGCTCTTCGCCACCGCAGCGCGGCGCCTGGCAGGCGACGGGACGGGGCAGTGAGCACGCCGGCCGCCCCGGGCACCCCCGGCGGCTCACGGCGCGGCCGTCCCGTTCAGCGCCTGTGGGCCCGGCTCGCTCGTCGCCTGAGCGCCGACGGCCCCGTCGAGGGCGAGCACGCGGTGCTCTCCTACTACATGCTGCTCGCCGCCACGATCGTCCTGCTCATCGTGGGGGGCGTCATGGTGTTCTCCGTGCAGTCCGTCGCCGAGGCCGCCAAGGCCGTCGAGTATGCCCAGGCGCATGACCAGGAGATCTCGGACGGCAGCCTCCCCCTGGGCTTCTTCACGCGCAACCTGCTCATCATGGGCGCCGGCGTCGTCGCCATGGGCCTGGTCTCGAGGGCCCCGGTGCTCTGGATCAGGCGCATGTCCATCGTCATGCTGGCGATCTCGGTCATCGCCCAGGTCTTCGTCTTCGTGCCTGGCCTGCGCTACTGCGGCGGAGGCAACTGCAACTGGGTGAGGCTTCCCGGAATCGGCACCGTCCAGCCCTCAGAGCTCGTCAAGCTCGGGATCGCCCTGTACATCGGCTGGGTCGCGGCCAGGAGACCGCAGTGGCTCGAGAGGACGCGGTCAGTGCTCCTGCACGTGCTGGCTCCCGTGGGGCTCGCGGTCGGCCTCGTCATGGGCGGCGGTGACCTCGGCACCGTCGTCGTGCTCACCCTCGTCACGGCCGCCAGCCTGTGGATGGCCGGGCTGGGACGGGGCTGGTTCCTCAGCCTCGGCGCCCTGGGTGCCCTCGGTCTGACCGCGGCCACGATGCTCTCGCCCAACCGCCGCGAGCGTATCCGGGCCTGGCTCGACCCCGACGGCGCGGACCCCCTCGACATCGGCTACCAGCCGACCCACGGCCGCTACGCCCTGGGCACGGGAGGCCTCACCGGCGTGGGACCGGGAGCCTCACGCCAGAAGCTGGGCTACCTCACCCAAGCGGACTCCGACTACATCTTCGCGGTGCTCGGCGAGGAGATCGGGTTCATCGGCACCCTGCTGACGATCTGCCTGTACATGCTCATCGGCTGGTGCTGTCTGCGGCTCATGCGCCGCACGAGCGAGATCTACGTCATGGTGGTCACCGGCGGCATCATGACGTGGATCGTCGGTCAGGCGCTGGTCAACATGAGCGTCGTCGTCGGGCTGCTACCCGTCCTCGGGGTGCCGCTGCCACTCATCAGCGCCGGCGGCTCCTCCCTCGTCCTCGTCCTGCTCGCCATCGGGGTGCTGCTCGCCTTCGCCCGGAGCGAGCCGGGGGCCGCCGAGGCCTTTGCCGCCAGACCGGGGGCGGTGCGCCGTACCCTGGCGGTCATCTCACCGCGTAGGAGGAACCGTGCCTCATGACACCACTGCCACCGGCCCGCTGAGCGCGGCCGAGGGACCGGCCCCTCTGCGGGTCCTGCTCGCTGGGGGAGGCACGGCCGGCCACGTCAACCCGTTGCTCGCCACCGCCGCCGCCCTGAGGGACCCCGCCACAGGCGGTGACCCGCGCACCGCCGTGCTGGTCCTGGGAACCGCGGTGGGGCTGGAGGCGCAGCTGGTCCCCCAGGCCGGCCACGAGCTGGCCCTCGTGCCCCGCGTGCCCATGCCCCGCCGGCCCGGTCTCGAGCTGCTGCGCCTGCCCGGGCGGCTGGCCGGCGCCGTGCGCGCCGCCTCGACCGCTGTCGAGCAGGTGGGGGCGGACGTCGTCGTCGGCTTCGGGGGCTACGTCTCCACCCCCGCCTACCTGGCCGCCCGCCGTGCCGGCGTGCCCGTCGTCATCCACGAGCAGAACGCGCGTCCCGGCCTGGCCAACCGCCTGGGGGCCCGTTGGGCGGCAGCCGTTGCCCTCACCTTCGCCTCCACCCCTCTGGCCGCCCCGGCCCGCCGGGGCGGGCGCACGGTGACCACCGGCCTGCCGCTGCGCCCGGCCGTCGCCGGGCTCGTCGCCCGCCGTGCCACCCAGGAGGGGGCGCGCGCCGCACGGGCCGAGGGCGCGGCCGCCCTCGGCCTGGACCCGGCGCTGCCCACGCTCCTGGTCACCGGAGGCTCGCTCGGGGCCCTGCGCCTCAACGAGGTCATGGCCCGGGCCATGGAGGGCCTGCCCAAGGACCTGCAGGTCCTGCACCTGACGGGCAAGGGCAAGGACGCGCCCGTGCGCGCCGCCCTCGAGCGTGCCGTCGCCTCAGGCCGGGCGGCCGCGGACCTTCCCGGGCGCTACCACGTCATGGACTACCTCACCGCCATGGAGCAGGCCTACGCCTGTGCCGACGGCGTCATCTGCCGCTCCGGTGCGGGCACCGTCGCCGAGCTCACTGCCCTGGGCCTGCCCGCCCTGTACGTGCCCCTGCCCGTGGGCAACGGGGAGCAGCGCCTCAACGCCGCTGACTGCGTGGCCGCGGGGGGCGGGCTCCTCGTCGCCGACGCAGATCTTTGCGACAGTGACGTCACGGGCTTCACGGCGCTGCTGGCGGACCCGGCCCGGCGCCGCGCCATGTCCGAGGCCGCCGCCTCCACCGGTGTGCGCGACGGCGCCGCGCGCCTGGCCGACCTCATCCGAACCGTCGCCGCCCACCGCGGCTGAAGGAGACCCAGCATGAGCGCAGCCCACCCTAAGGACCTTCCACTCGCCGGACGCGCCTTCCACCTCATCGGGGTGGGGGGCGCGGGCATGAGCGTCGTCGCCGAGCTCCTGGCCGAGCATGGGGCCCGCGTCACCGGCTCGGACGCCAACGGCGGCACGGCCTTCGAGAGGCTGGCCGAGCGTGGCCTGGGGGTGGTCCTCGGCCACGCGGGAGCCAACGTGCCCGAGGACGCCGTCGTCGTCGTCTCCACCGCCATCCGGGACACGAACCCGGAGCTGGTCACCGCCCGTGAGCGGGGCCAGGAGGTGCTGCACCGCTCCCAGGCCCTCGCCCTGGCGGCCACCGGCCGTCGCTTCGTCGCGGTCGCGGGCGCCCACGGCAAGACGACCACCTCCGGCATGCTGGCTGAGGCCCTGACCCAGGCGGGCGAGGACCCGTCCTTCGCGGTCGGGGGAGTGGTGAGCGCGCTCGGCAGCGGTGCGCACCTGGGCTCGGGCGATGCCTTCGTGGCGGAGGCGGACGAGTCCGACGCCTCCTTCCTCAGCTACACGCCCGCGATCGAGCTCGTGACGAATGTCGAGCCGGACCATCTCGACCGGTACGGCACGACGCAGGCCTTCGAGCAGGCCTTCGTCGACTTCGCCCACAGGCTCGTGCCCGGCGGGCTGCTCATCGCCTGCTCGGACGACCCCGGTGCCCTGCGCCTGGCCGTGAGCAGTGCTGGGGAGGGGCTGCGCGTCGTGACCTTCGGCGCCGGCGCCCCCGACGCCCTGCCCGGTGGGCGCCTCGTGGGCGAGGGGCACACCCAGCTGGCCGTCCTCGGGCGCAGCGGGGGCTCGACCCGCTCGCGCCTGACCCGGTGGGTCACCGGGCCCGATGGCCAGGCCGTGGCCGGTGAGAGCGTCGAGGTGCGCCTGGCGGTCCCGGGCGACCACGTGGCCCTGGACGCGGCCGGGGCCTGGACGGCGGGACTCGAGCTCGGCGTGGACGCCGACGTCATGGCCGCTGGGCTGGCGGCCTTCGGGGGCACGGGGCGGCGCTTCGAGGACCGCGGCGAGGTCGCCGGGGTGCGGGTGGTGGACGACTACGCCCACCACCCCACTGAGGTCGCCGCGCTGCTCACCGCGGCGCGCGCGGTGGCCCAGGAGCGTGGTGGCCGGCTGCTCGTGCTCTTCCAGCCGCACCTGTTCTCCCGCACCCTCAGCTTCGCCGACCGGTTCGGCCAGGCCCTGGCACTGGCCGACGAGGTCGTCGTCACCGCGGTGTACCCGGCACGTGAGACCCAGGAGCAGTTCCCGCAGGTGACCGGGCAGCTGGTCTCCTCGCGCGTGCCCGGCGGGGCCCGCTACGTGGCGGACCGTGTTGAGGCGGCGGAGGCGCTGGCGGACGAGGCCCGTAGCGGTGACCTCCTGCTCACCGTGGGGGCGGGTGACGTCACGCAGATGGCCGGTGTCGTCCTGGACCGTCTGGCGGGCAGGAGCACGCCGTGAGAAGGCCGGGGGCGCCGCGCCCGGAGCTCCCGGTTCGCCCCGATGAGGAGGCCGGGCCCGAGGAGGCCTGGCCCGAGGACACCGGTGGCGGCCCACGCCCCCACGGCGCCCGGCCCGACGGGAGCGGGACGGGCCTGCTCGCCGGGGCGGGGCAGGGGAGCGGGGACGGCTCGCCGGAGGTGGCCCTGAGCGTCTTCGGGCGCCGGAGCCGCGACCTGGCCGAGGACGCGCCCGGCCCGGGGGGCGCCGTCTGGCGCACGGGCTCGGAGCGCGTGGTGTCCACGGGGATGGAGGCGCGCCGTCGGGAGCGCGAGCGTGCCGCGCTGAGGCTGCGGCTGCACCGGGTGGGGAGCGTGCTGGCCGTGCTGGTGGCGGCCGCCGTGCTCGTGTGGGGGATCGGCTTCTCCCCGTTGCTGGCCCTGCGCAGCGAGCAGGTGCGTGTCACCGGCTCGGACGGGACGGTGGACGCTGCCCAGGTGCAGCAGGCGCTGGCCGGGCACGTGGGGACCTCGCTCGTGCGCCTGGACCTGTCCGGCATGGGCCGGCAGGTGGCGGACGCGCTCGTGAGGGTGCGCTCGGCCCGGGTCACGCGGCTGTGGCCCCACGGGGTGGAGGTCGCGCTGACGATGCGCGTGCCGGTGGCCGTGCTCCAGACGCAGGCCGGCTACGAGGTGCTCGACGGCGAGGCAGTGGTCCTCGAGGTGGTTGAGGCGCCGCCCGAGGGGGTCGCGCTCATCACCCGCGAGGGGCAGGAGCCCTTGGGCGAGGACCAGGTGACGGCGGTGGCACTCGCCGTTGGCTGCCTGGACGGGGCGACACGGGCCCAGGTGGCCAGCGCCTCGGCCTCGGGCACGGGGCAGGTGACGCTCGTGCTCACGAGCGGGGCGAGGGTCGTGTGGGGCGACACGTCCCAGTCGGCGCTCAAGGCGCAGGTGCTGCGCTCACTGCTCACGCTCACGGCTGGCACCTATGACGTCTCGAGCCCGCACAGCCCGGTGACGTCCTGAGCCCGTCGGCAGGGCCGTGCGCCGAGGCCTGGTGGGTGGACGGGCTCGCGAACACGCCGAGGAAAATGCGCGGGCACCGGGGTCTGGCCCCCTAGCGTTGGGCACGTCATCGGAAGAATGACATAAGTATAAACCTTCACCTGAGGTTGAGGGTTGAGGGGAGCCCACCGGGCTCGCGGACGCGGAGGCAGCAGTGGCGGAGACCCAGCACTACCAGGCAGTCATCAAGGTCGTCGGAGTCGGCGGAGGCGGAGTCAACGCCGTCAACCGCATGATCGAGGCGGGTCTGCGCGGCGTCGAGTTCATCGCCGTCAACACCGACGCCCAGGCGCTGCTCATGTCCGACGCCGACACCAAGCTCGACGTCGGCCGTGACCTGACCCGCGGCCTGGGCGCCGGAGCCGACCCCTCCATCGGCAGGAAGGCCGCCGAGGACCACGAGGAGGACATCCGGATGGCCCTCGAGGGCGCCGACATGGTCTTCGTCACCGCCGGCGAGGGCGGTGGCACCGGCACCGGCGCCGCCCCCGTCGTCGCCCAGGTCGCGCGCACCATCGGGGCCCTGACCATCGGCGTCGTCACCCGCCCCTTCGCCTTCGAGGGACGTCGCCGCGCCACCCAGGCTGAGGACGGGGTCGCCAACCTGCGCTCCGAGGTGGACACCCTCATCGTCATCCCCAACGACCGCCTCCTGCAGATCGCCGACCGCAACATCAGCGTCGTCGAGGCCTTCAAGCAGGCCGACAAGGTCCTGCTCCAGGGCGTCCAGGGCATCACCGAGCTCATCACCACCCCCGGGCTCATCAACGTGGACTTCAACGACGTCAAGTCCGTCATGCAGGACGCCGGCAGCGCCCTCATGGGCATCGGCTCCGCCACCGGGGAGGGCCGGGCCCTCGCCGCCACCGAGCAGGCCATCTCCTCCCCGCTGCTTGAGTCCTCCATCGACGGCGCCCACGGCGTGCTGCTCTTCTTCCAGGGCGGCAGCGACCTCGGCCTCTTCGAGATCTCCGAGGCCGCCAACCTCGTGCGCGAGTCCGTCCACCCCGAGGCCAACATCATCTTCGGCAACGTCGTCGACGGCACCCTCGGTGACGAGGTCCGCGTGACCGTCATCGCCGCCGGCTTCGACAGCGAGCCCGACGCCGCCAGCCCCGCCGCGGCCCCGACGCCCGCGCCCGCCCGCCCGGCCGCCCGCTCAGGCGCCCGCTCAGGCGCCCACGCCGCCGAGCACCCGGTGACCCGGCCGGTGCCGCAGGTCGCGCCCGTGCCCGTCTCCGCCGAGCCCGCTGTCCCGGTCACGAGCGAGGTCCCCGCCTACGTTGACGAGTCCCTGCCCGAGGCCGCTGCCGAGCTCGAGGTCCCCCGCGTCATGGGCGTGGACGCCGAGGCCGACGACATCGACCTGCCGGACTTCCTGCGCTGAGCAGGCCGCGCCGGTGAGCGACGCTGCCGCCATCGAGCTGCTCGAGGTCGCTCTGGGCCCCCGTGCCCGCGGGTTCTTCACCACCCGCGGGGCGGGGGCCGCGCCCGTGAGCGGGGCCGACCCCTACGCCGGCACCAACCTCGCCCTGCACGTCAGCGACGACGAGGGCAGGGTCATGGCCCACCGGGACGCGCTCGCCGCCGCCCTCGCGCGGGCCACCGGCCAGGAGCCGCCCGTCATCGCCTGGATGAACCAGGTCCACTCCGCGACCGTCGCCCTGGCCTCCGGGGGCCGCCAGGCGCCCACCGCCGACGCCCTCGTCCTCGACCTGCGCGACAGCGCGACCAACCCGCCCGCCGCCCGTGCCGCGGCCGTCTTGGTCGCCGACTGCGTGCCGCTCCTGCTGGCCACGAGCGACGGCGCGCTCACCGCCGCCGTCCACGCCGGCAGGCGCGGCATGCTCGACGGCGTCGTGCCGGCGGCGGTGAGCGCCCTCGCACGCCGCGGGGCCGACCCAGCGGACCTGTGGGCCGCCATCGGCCCCTGCGTGTGCGGCTCCTGCTACGAGGTGCCCGAGCACATGCGCCGCGCCGGCGCCGCCGCCGAGCCCGCCTGTGCCACCACCACCCGCTGGGGCACCCCCGGCCTCGACGTCGCCGCCGGCGTCGTCGCCCAGCTCGTGCGACTCGGCGTGCACCGTGTCGACAGGCCCGGGTGGTGCACCCTCGAGGACGAGCGCTTCTACTCCTACCGCCGTGACGGCACGACGGGGCGCCTGGCCGGCGTCGTCGTCGGACAGTGCCCCTGACGCGCTGCGGACCCAGACCGTCGGGTGACACGCCGCAGGCAATGGCCGCCGCGTCCCCGCCCGCCCGATACCGTCAGCACGTCCGGGCCACGAGGGGACCGGCAAGCACACAGGAGCCCATGACATGAGTGCGCTGCACAAGATGACCGACATGCTCGGCTTGTCCCAGCCCGCCGAGGACGAGTACGGGCAGGACTACGGGCAGGACTACGACCCGCTCGCCGAGCCCTACGCCCCGGAGGCCTACGAGACCGAGCCCGTCCACGCCTCCGGCGAGGAGGACTCGCTCGCGCCCGTCGCCGTGCCCGACCTGCGCCGCATCGTCACCGCGACCCCCCGCGTGTACAACCACTCCTCGATGATTGGTGAGCCCTTCCGCGAGGGCGTGCCCGTCGTCGTCAACCTCACCCAGATGGACCAGGCCGAGGCGCGCCGCACAATCGACTTCTGCTCCGGCCTCGTCCACGGGCTCAACGGCGCCATCGAGCGCATCACCCCCCGCGTCTACCTCCTGACGCCGGCCACCGTCGAGATCGACAGTGGTGAGCCCTCCCGGGAGGGCGGCCACCTCTTCAACCAGAACTGAGCCCAGTGAGCGCTCTTGCCGCCGTCGTCCTCATCCTGCGCAGCCTCCTGAGCCTCTACGTCCTGGTGCTGCTCGGCCGGGTCGTCCTCGACTGGGTGCAGATGCTTGCCCGCCAGTGGCGCCCCACCGGCCCCGTCCTGGTCCTGGCGAACCTCGTCTACGCGCTGACGGACCCGCCCCTGAGGGCACTGCGACGGGTGGTGCCCGCCCTGCGGGTCGGCTCGGTGGGCATTGACATGAGCTTCCTGGCCCTGTACGTCGCAATCGCCGTCCTCCAGAGCCTGCTCGGCGTGCTCTTGCGTCTGGGATAGCCCCTCGTGCTCCGGGCCGTGCCCTCCAGGCCCCTCACACGGCCCTCAAGCGCGCCACGGCGTGCCCGTTTGCGACGTCGCGTGCTGGGACGCGGGTGAGAAGGCGCACTAGGATGATGTCGTCAATACGCCTGAACCTCGAGTTCAGGTAATCTGTCCGCATGAGTACCTGGTCCACCGGTGCTCGTGACACGTTCCGTAACGACACCGAGGTGACGACAATGACGCTTCTGTCCGCAGACGACGTCCTCAACAAGAAGTTCCAGGCGACCAAGTTCCGCGAGGGTTACGAGCAGGACGAGGTTGACGAGTTCCTCGACGAGGTCGTGGAGGCGATGCGTCAGCTCGAGGCGGAGAACGCCGACCTCAAGGCCCGCCTCGAGGCCGCCAACGCGCGCATCACCGAGCTCGGCCAGGGCGAGCCCGTCGCCACCGCGGCCCCCGTGGTGGAGCAGGCCCACGCGCAGGCCGCCACGGAGGGCGCCCAGCAGGAGCCCGTCGCCGTCTCTGGCATGCTCGAGCTGGCCCAGCGCCTGCACGACGAGCACGTCTCCAACGGCAAGGCCGAGGGCGAGCGCATCGTCTCCGAGGCCCGCGCCACCGGCGAGTCGATCGTCCGCGAGGCCGAGGACCAGCGCAACCGCACCCTCGCTCAGCTCGAGAAGGAGCGCTCCGGCCTCGAGCACAAGATCGACGAGCTGCGCCGCTTCGAGTCCGACTACCGCACCCGCCTCAAGAGCTACCTCCAGAGCCTGCTCACCAACGTCGAGGGCGGATCCGAGGACGGCAACGGGTCGCTGTGACCCCGGGGCTGCGCTGAGACCCTCCACGCCGCCTGGGCGGCTACCATGACGAACCCGCGAGGGCGGCGACCCCACCATGGGGACGCCGCCCTCGCGGTGTGACAGACCCGAGAGGACCCATGACACCGTCAGCACCGCACGCAGCCCCCAGCGGCCACCGCAGCCCCTGTCGCCCGGAGCACGTCCGCCTGCTGTGGGGGCTCGCCGCAGCGGTCGTCCTCGCCGACCAGGCCACCAAGGCGTGGGCCGTCAGTGCCCTGTCCGACGGGCACCGCGTGCCGCTGCTGGGCGACCTGCTCGGTCTCGTCCTCCTGCGCAACCCCGGCGCCGCATTCTCCTTCGCGACCGGGCAGACCTGGGTCCTCACCCTCGTCGCCGCCCTGGCCGCCCTCGTGGTCCTGCGGGCCTCGCGCCGCCTGGGCTCGGCGTGGTGGGCCGTCGCGCTCGGCCTCGTGCTCGGCGGCGCCGTCGGCAACCTCATCGACCGGCTCCTGAGGTCCCCCGGGGCGCTGCGCGGGCACGTCGTGGACTTCATCGACTACGGCGGCGTCGTCGTCGGCAACGTCGCTGACATCGCCATCGTCGTCGCGGCGGGCGCCATCATGGTGCTGAGCCTGTACGGGCTCGGGATCGACGGCAGCCGCGCCAGCGGCGCTGAGGGCCGCCAGGAGACCGGGGCGGTGTCATGAGCCTTCGCCTCATGCCCGTGCCTGACGGGCTCGTCGGCGAGCGCGTCGATGCCGCCCTGGCCCGCATGACGGGGCTGTCGCGCACCAAGGCCGGGGAGATCTGCGCCGGGGGCGGTGTGCGCCTCGACGGCGCGGCGCTGAGCAAGTCCGACCGCCTGCCCGCCGACGCCCTCCTCGAGGTTGACATGCCCGCACCCCGCCCCGTCGGGCCCGTGGCCACGCCCGTGGAGGGCCTGGGGGTGCTCTACGAGGACGAGGACGTCATCGTCATCGACAAGCCCGCCGGCGTGGCCGCGCACCCCTCGATGGGCTGGGACGGCCCCGACGTCCTGGGTGCCCTGACGGCCATGCACGTGCGCGTGGCGACCTCGGGCGCCGCCGAGCGCCAGGGCATCGTCTCGCGGCTGGACGTGGGCACCTCAGGCGTCATGGTCGTCGCCAAGAGCGAGATCGCCTACTGCGTGCTCAAACGGGCCTTCCGCGAGCACACGGTCAACAAGGTCTACCACGCCCTGGTCCAGGGGCACCTCGACCCCACCAGCGGCACGATCGACGCACCCATCGGGCGCCACCCCAGCCGCGAGTGGAGGATGGCGGTGATCGACGGCGGGCGCGAGTCCGTCACCCACTACGACGTCATCGAGTCCATGCCGACGGCGGACCTGGCCGAGGTGCACCTGGAGACCGGGCGCACGCACCAGATCCGGGTCCACATGGCCGCGCTCGGCCACCCCTGCGTGGGCGACGAGACCTACGGCGCCTCGCAGTGCCTGAGCCGGCGCACCGGGCTCGTGCGCCAGTGGCTGCACGCCCACGAGCTCGGCCTCGCCCACCCGGTGACAGGGCAGTGGATGACCTGGCGCAGCAACTACCCCGCGGACCTCGTCCACGCCCTCGACGTGCTGCGCGACACCTCCGTCCTGCGCTGAGCCACCCGGCGCCCGGGTTGCTGGCCGTGGCGGCCCGGCGGGCGCCGCCCCCGGGCCCGCGCCCTCGAGCACCTCGGCGCCCGCACCTAGGATGGCCCCATGACGCACACGCGCACCGGGGCCCCCACGGACGACTTCGTCCACCTGCACGTCCACACGGACTACTCGATGCTCGACGGCGCCGGCAAGATCAAGGACTACATCGCCGAGGCCAAGCGCCTGGGCCAGCGCGCCCTGGCCATCACCGACCACGGCTACATGTTCGGCGCCTACGAGTTCTACGCAGAGGCCAGGAAGGCCGGCATCAAGCCGATCATCGGCGTCGAGGCCTACATGACCCCCGGCACGAGCCGCTTCGACAAGACCCGCGTCTTCTGGGGCGAGGAGTCACAGCGCTCCGACGACGTCTCCGCCCGCGGCTCCTACACCCACCTGACGCTGCTCGCCCGCAACGACGAGGGCCTGCACAACCTCATGCGCCTGGACTCCTACGCCTCCCTCGAGGGCCAGTGGGGCAAGGCCCCCCGCATGGACCGCGAGATCCTCTCGCGCTACGCGAGCGGCCTCATCGGCTCCACCGGCTGCCCCTCCAGCGAGGTCCAGACCCGTCTGCGCCTGGGGCAGTGGGACGAGGCCCGCCGCTGCGCGGGCGAGCTGCAGGACATCTTCGGCAAGGACTTCTTCTACGTCGAGCTCATGGACCACGGTCTCGACATCGAGACGCGGGTGACCAAGGACCTCCTGCGGCTGTCGGCGGAGCTCGGCGCCCCGCTCATCGCCACCAACGACTCACACTACGTGCGCCCCGAGGACGCCACCATCCAGGACGCGATGCTGTGCATCAACTCCGGCTCCGTGCTGTCAGACCCGGACCGCTTCAGGTTCGACGGCGGCCCCACCTACTACCTGCGCCCCGGCCGGGAGATGCGCGAGCTCTTCTCGCAGGTGCCCGAGGCCTGCGACAACACGCTCCTGGTCGCCGAGCAGTGCGACGTCACCTTCCGCACCGTCGATGAGGGCGCCTCCTTCATGCCCGTCTTCCCCGTGCCCGAGGGCGAGACCATGGACTCCTGGTTCGTCAAGGAGTGCTGGCGCGGCATGGAGCGCCGTTACCATGGTGACATCCCCGAGGACCGGCGCCGCCAGGCCGAGTACGAGATCGGCGTCATCGTCCAGATGGGTTTTCCCGGCTACTTCCTCGTCGTGGCCGACTACATCAACTGGGCCAAGGACCACGGCATCCGCGTCGGGCCCGGCCGAGGCTCGGGTGCCGGCTCGATCGTCGCCTACGCCATGGGCATCACTGAGCTCGACCCCATCGAGCACGGCCTCATCTTCGAGCGCTTCCTCAACCCCGAGCGCATCTCCATGCCGGACATCGACGTCGACTTCGACGAGCGCAGGCGTGAGGAGGTCATCGACTACGTCAAGGGCAAGTACGGCTCGGACAAGGTCAGCCAGGTCGTCACCTACGGCGTCATCAAGGCCAAGCAGTCCCTCAAGGACGCCAGCCGCGTCATGGGCTACCCCTACGCCGTCGGGGACAAGCTCACCAAGGCGATGCCTCCCACCATCATGGGCAAGGACATCACCATCGGGGGCATGTTCAACCCCGAGGACGAGCGCTACGGCGAGGCCCAGGAGTTCCGGGACCTGCACGCGTCAGACCCGGACGCCCAGAAGATCGTCGAGCTCGCCCGGGGCCTGGAGGGCGTCACCCGCCAGTGGGGTGTGCACGCCTGCGCCGTCATCATGTCCTCCACGACGCTCACCGAGGTCATCCCCATGATGCAGCGCCTTCAGGACGGCGCCTACATCACCCAGTTCGACTACCCCACCTGCGAGCACCTGGGCCTGCTCAAGATGGACTTCCTGGGGCTGCGCAACCTCACGGTCATCTCCGACGCCCTGGACAACATCGTCGCCAACGGCAAGGAACCGTTGGACATCGACCACGTCCCCCTCGACGACGCCCTGACCTACCAGCTGCTGGCACGTGGCGAGACGCTCGGCGTTTTCCAGCTCGACGGCGGCGGCATGCGCACCCTGCTGCGCCTGATGAAGCCCGACAACTTCGAGGACATCTCCGCCGTCGGCGCCCTGTACCGCCCCGGCCCCATGGGGGCCGAGTCGCACACGAACTACGCCCTGCGCAAGAACGGGGTGCAGGAGATCGTCCCGATCCACCCCGAGCTCAAGGAGGCCCTCGAGCCGATCCTGGGCAACACCTACGGCCTCATCGTCTACCAGGAGCAGGTGATGAAGATCGCCACGGACCTGGCGGGCTTCACGATGGGCAAGGCCGATGCGCTGCGCAAGGCCATGGGCAAGAAGAAGATGGACATCCTGGAGAAGATGTACGTCGAGTTCGAGGCCGGCATGGTCTCCAACGGGTTCTCCAAGGAGTCGGTCAAGGCCCTGTGGGACGTCGTGGTCCCCTTCGCCAAGTACGCCTTCAACAAGGCGCACTCGGCGGCCTACGGCGTCGTCACCTACTGGACCGCCTACCTCAAGGCCCACTACCCGACCGAGTACATGGCGGCCCTGCTCACAAGCGCCAAGGACAACAAGGACAAGCTCGCCGTGTACCTGGGCGAGTGCCGGCACATGGGCATCCGTGTCCTGGCCCCGGACGTCAACGCCTCCCGGGCCCAGTTCTCCGCCGTCGGTGACGACATCCGCTTCGGCATGGGGGCGGTGCGCAACGTCGGCGCGAACGTCGTGGCCGGCATCGTCGAGGCGCGCACGGACAAGGGCGCCTACACGTCCTTCGAGGACTTCCTCGACAAGGTCCCTGCCGTGGTGTGCAACAAGCGCACGATCGACTCCCTTATCAAAGCCGGCGCCTTCGACTCGCTGGGCAGGTCCCGCCGGGCGCTGCAGGCCTGCCACGAGGACTTCGTCGACGAGGTCATCGGGGTCAAGCGCAACGAGGCGGCCGGGCAGTTCGACCTCTTCGCCTCCCTCATGGGTGGTGACGACGCCGGGCAGGACCCCTTCTCCTCGGGGCCGGTCTTCTCCTCCGAGGTGCCCGACCTGCCCGAGTGGGACAAGAAGGACAAGCTCGCCTACGAGCGCGACATGCTGGGCCTGTACGTCTCCGACCACCCGCTGCTGGGCCTGGAGGGGCTGCTGGGCAAGCTGGCGGACACGGAGATCGCCGACCTCATCGCCAACGAGGACCGGCCCGACGGCGCCATGGTGACGGTCGCGGGACTCATCACCTCCCTGCAGCGCAAGACGACCAAGCAGGGCAACCTGTGGGCCATCGTCCAGGTCGAGGACCTGGGTGGCAGCGTCGAGTGCTTGTTCTTCCCGGCGACCTACCAGACCGTCTCGACGATGCTGGCGCCGGACACCGTGGTGACGGTCCGCGGCAAGCTCAACCGGCGAGACGGCCAGGTGTCCCTGTACGCGCAGGAGCTGACGATCCCGGACGTCTCTAGCGCCTCGCACGCGGCCGTGACGATCACGCTGCCGACCAACCGCTGCACGGGGCCGCTGGTGGAGAGGTTCCGCACGGTGCTGGAGAAGCACCCGGGGGACAGCCCGGTGAGGTTGACGCTCACGAGCCCGGGGCGTGAGGTGCGCACCCAGCTCGACGCGTCGCTGCGGGTGGAGGCCAGCCAGGCCTTCTACTCGGATATCAAGGCGCTGCTGGGCCCGGCCTGCCTGTCGCGCTGAGCGCCTGCCCGGCGCCCGTCGGGCAGCGGCGGAGCACGGTCCCGGCGGGCCGTGGCGGTAGCCCGGCCTCAGCGCCCTGCGACGAGGCGGACGACGGCGCCGGCCTCGCCGGCCGGAAGGTCCACGACGACGACGTCGCCATCGGCCAGGCGGTGACCGCGGCGGGTCTCGGGCTCCCCGTTGACGAGGACGTCGCCTGACTGGACGGCCACGCGCGCCTCAGCGCCGTCCTCCACGAGCCCCGCGAGCTTGAGGAACTGGCCGAGCTTGATCTCGCCGCGCACGTCGATGACGGGGTGGGGGTGAAGGCTCATGGGCCCAGTGTGCCAGGTGCCGCCGCGCCCCCTGCCTGTGCACCCCGCGTAGGCTGCGCGCATGACAGGGCGGGACGCGCAGCCGGCAGGGGCGGCGCAGGAGGGGCCTGAGGACCTTGTCCTCGCCGTCGGCGCCAGGTACCCCGTGGGCCGGCGCCAGCACACGCTCACGCCCAGGCTCGCGCTGGCCACGGCGCGTGCCCGCAGCGTGCTCATGGAGGCGGCGTGCGCGCAACAGGTCATCACCTACGGCGAGCTGTCGCAGGCCATCGGAGGGATCGTCCTGCCGCGTCACATGGGACCGCTGCTGCACATGCTGGACCACGACTGCCACGAGCGTGGCGAGCCCGGGCTGGCGGCGCTCGTCGTCAGCGCCGTCACCGGCGAGGTCGCCACCGCGGACACCGGGTGGGCGCCCTCGGAGCGCCGCGCCGCCTGGGCGCACTGGGGCGGGCCTCAGCACACCTCGACGGCCGTGCGCTCCAGCTCCAGGCCGGCGACGAAGCGGTCGAGGTAGCGGGCGTACTCGGCGACCTCCTCGGGCGTCGCCTCGATGGTGACCTCCTGGGTCTGGGCGAAGACGACCTCCTCCAGGTAGTCCTCGAGGCTGCGGCCCTCACCCCACAGACGGTAGCCGGCGAGCAGGGCCATGCCCCAGGCGCCGCCCTCGGAGGCGGTCGCGGCGACGGACACGGGCGTGTCGAAGGCGGCGGCCAGCGCACGCTGGGGGATCTCGGGGGTCTTGAAGATGCCGCCGTGGGCGCGCATCGAGTCGATGCGCACGTCGGTGGCCTCGCGCAGGATGCGCAGACCGTGCGCCATGGCCGCGAAGAGGGCGAACAGGTGCGAGCGCATGAGGCCAGCGAGGCTCAGGCGCGCCTCGGGACGGCGCACGGTGAGCGGCCGCCCCTCGCTGAGCCCCACGAGCGCGTCGCCGGACAGGAAGTTGTAGCTCAGGACCCCGGCCTCGTCCATCGAGGCCGTGGCGGCAGCACCGAGCAGCACGTCGAAGAGCGGGCCGCGCTCGACGGGGGCGCCGATGGCCTGGGCGAACTGGGAGAAGACCTCGACCCAGGCGTTGAGGTCGGAGGTGCAGGTGTTGGCGTGCGCCATGGCGACGGGGGCACCGGAGGGCGTCGCGACGAGATCGATCTCCTCGATGAGGGTGCGCAGCGGCTCCTCGAGGACGATCATGGCGAAGGCGCTCGTGCCGGCCGAGACGTTGCCGGTGCGCGGGCGCACGGCGTTGGTGGCGACCATGCCGGTGCCGGCGTCACCCTCAGGCGGGCACAGGGGGATGCCGGGACGCAGGGCGCCGGTGGGGTCGAGGAGGGCGGCGCCGTCGGCCGTCAGCATGCCGGCGTCCTGCCCGGCCAGGACGACGTCGGGCAGGATGTCCGTGAGCGACCAGGTGACCGCGTCCTCGTCGGCGACCAGGGCGTCGAAGGCCTGGAGCATGGTGGCGTCGAAGGAGCGGTTGCCGGGGCCGATGGGGAAGACACCGGAGGCCTCGCCGACGCCCAGGACGTGGCGGCCCGTGAGCCGGAAGTGGACGTAGCCGGCGAGCGTGGTCACGTGGCTGATGCGGCTGACGTGCTCCTCGTGCCCGGTCACGGCGTGGTGGAGGTGGGAGATGGTCCAGCGCTGGGGGATGTTGAGACCGAAGCACTGGGAGAGCGCACGTGAGGAAACGGCGGTGATGGTGTTTCGCCAGGCGCGGAAGCGGGTAAGCATCCGACCGTCGGCGTCGAGGGGGATGTAGCCGTGCATCATCGCGGACACGCCGATGGCACCGGTGGTGGTCAGCTCGACGCCGTGCGTGGCGCGCAGGTCAGCGGCGAGGGCCGCGTAGGCGGACTGGAGGCCACTGAGGATCTCGTCGAGGGAGTAGGTCCACACGCCGTCGACGAGGGAGTTCTCCCAGTCGTGGCCGCCGGTGGCCAGCACGGTGCCGAGCTCGTCGGTGAGGACTGCCTTGATGCGGGTGGAGCCCAGCTCGATGCCGAGGGCGGTGCGGCTCAGGTCGACGGTGGGGGTGCTCATGCGAGGTGCTCCGTTGGTGGTCGTGGTGCCCGAATGCCGGTGGGGCCGACGGCGGTCGGTGCCTGGGCGGCGGTGCCCGGTCCTGCTGTTGCGGACGAGTGTAATGACCGACGACGCAAATGTGAACGTTCACGAACGGGTGGGGCGAGCTGCCCGGTCCGACCCGGGCTCGTCGTCGGCACGGCGGCGAGGTCAGACACTGCCCCACGAGACCGAATGTGCCTGTCCGTACCCTGCTCAAGGCCGGAGCCGACAGGCTCAAGCCGCAGCCGGCTGGGGCCCTGACCGTGGAGGAGACCAGGACCTCGCTCGACGCTGTCGACGTCGTCCTCGCCGAGGCCGGCCTGCTCGCCTGGTCCCTCACCGACCAGCAGGTTGACATGCTCACCAAGGACCACCTGCGCCACATCCTGGCCATTACCCTGGAGCTTGCGGACACGGCCGCCCGCTGGAGCAGCGCCATGCAGGCCCTGGCCGGGTCCTGCCCGCTCGGGGTGTGCGTCAACACCTCCTCCGACCCGCGTCTCGGCGCCGCCGAGGCCAGCGGCGCCGAGCTCGCCACGAGCGCCGCCGACGTCTTCATCGAGTCCCCTCTCAGCGAGCCCTACAGCACCGAGGACCGCGAGGCGGTGCGCGCCGCCCGCCGGGCGGTGGGGGACAAATCCGGTCGTCGTCGTGCTGCGCATGCACAACCCGACCGTCCTGGCGGAGATCGAGCCGATGGCGGACGCGGCCGTCGTGGACCCGGGCGTGCGCCAGGAGCACGTGTGGGAGCTGCTGCGCGGGCGCTTCGAGCCCCTCGGCCCGCTGCCCGGGCTCCGCGCTCCCCGGTGCGGCCGCACCGCTACCCTGGCGCCATGCTCACCCGCATCGACCTGCGCGACACCGACCTCACCGCACGCGAGCTCGCCGAGGCCCTGCCCCGGGCCACCCTCGACGTCGCCGCCGCCCTCGAGGCCGTCACCCCCACCATCGAGGACGTGCGCGTGCGCGGCGCGGCCGCCCTGCGCGACGCGGCCGAGCGCTTCGACCACGTGCGCCCCGAGCACCTGCGCGTTCCCGCCAGCGCCCTGTCCGAGGCCCTCGAGGCCCTCGACCCGGCGGTGCGCGAGGCCCTGGAGCTGTCCATCACCCACAACCGTGCCGGGCACAGCGCCCAGCTGCCCACCGAGCGCGTCACCGAGATCGTCCCCGGTGGCACCGTCACCCAGCGATGGGTCCCCGTGCGCCGCGTCGGCCTGTACGTGCCCGGCGGGCTGGCCGTCTACCCCAGCTCGGTGGTCATGAACGTCGTCGCCGCGCAGGTCGCCGGCGTCGAGCAGGTCGCCCTGGCCTCCCCGCCGCAGAAGGACCACGGCGGCCTGCCCCACCCGACGATCCTCGCCGCCTGCGCCCTGCTGGGCGTCGAGGAGGTCTACGCCGTCGGCGGCGCCCAGGCGGTGGCCATGCTCGCCTACGGCGCGGTCGCCGAGACCAGTGCCGACCGGGCCGACATCCGGGCGGCGGGCGGCAGCGGTGAGCAGCTGTGCGAGCCCGTCGATGTCGTCACCGGGCCCGGCAACATCTTCGTCGCTGCCGCCAAGCGCGCGGTGCGCGGCGTCGTCGGCATCGACGCCGAGGCGGGCCCGACCGAGATCGCCATTCTCGCCGACGCCACCGCGGACCCCGAGCTGGTGGCCGCGGACCTGCTGTCCCAGGCCGAGCACGACCCGCACGCCGGCAGCGTCCTCATCACCGACTCCCTGGATCTCGCGCAGGCCGCCGACGCCGCCCTGGAACGGCGCACGGCCGTGACCCGGCACGCCGAGCGGGCGAGGACGGCCCTGACCGGCCCCCAGTCCGCCATCGTGCTCGTGCGCGACCTCGAGCAGGGCCTGGCCGTCACCAACGCCTACGCGGCCGAGCACCTGGAGGTCCACACGGCCCACGCCCGTGAGGTGGCCGGCCGCGTGCGCAACGCCGGGGCGGTCTTCGTCGGCCCCTACTCACCGGTGCCGCTGGGCGACTACCTCGCCGGATCCAACCACGTGCTGCCCACCGGCGGCACCGCCCGCTTCGCCGCCGGCCTGAGCGTCATGGCCTACCTCAAGCCGGTCCAGGTCATCGAGTACGACGCCGCCGCCCTCGCCTCGCTCACAGGCCCGCTCACGGCCCTGGCCGAGTCCGAGGACCTGCCCGCTCACGGCGAGGCCGCCCGGGCCCGGCTGCGCTAGGACCCGTTAGAGCGCCGGGGCAGGACGAGGGGGAGGCGCGCTGGCTGCCCCGCCTCGCGCAGGCCGGCGTCCGCACGCCAGCGGCAGGCGGGGACTGGCTTCCAGGCGGGGACCTGCCTCCCGGATGCCGGGCGGGCACAGTGCCCACGCGCCCTGGTCGTGTAGCCTCCCTCCGCACCCGTCCCGAGCGGCCGACAGGCCCGGGTGCCCGATGCCGCGCCAAAGGCCCCGGCGACCGACGCTGCTCCTGCCAGCGATGATGGGAGCAGGACCCCCATGACCACCCGCATCCGCACCACCCACGTCGGCTCCCTGCCGCGCACGGACGCCCTGCTCGAGGCCAACGCCGCGCACGCGGCCGGCACCCTGGACGACGAGGGTCTCGCCGCCGTCGTCACGGCCGAGACCGAGGCCGTCGTCGCCCGTCAGGTCGCCACCGGCATCGACATCGTCAATGACGGAGAGTACGGCCACTTCATGGCCGAGAAGGTTGATTACGGCGGCTGGTGGCAGTAGACCTTTGACCGCTTCTGCGGCCTCGAGATCGTCTCCGAGCTGCCCGAGCGCAGGCCACCCCCGCCGGCAAGCTCGAGCTCGCCCCCATGGGCGCGCGGCGCGACTGGACCACCTTCGCGGACGCCTACAGCGACCCGACCTCCGGCATCCACCTGGCCACCATGGAGGTCCCCGTGTGGCCCACCGTCACCGGCGAGATCCGCTTCACCGGCCACGACGTGGTCAAGCGCGACGTCGAGGCCACCCTGGCCGCCCTGGCCAGGGCCGGCAGGCCCGTGTCCGACGGCTTCATCGCCTCCATCTCCCCGGCCTCAGCCGCCAGGATCGGCAACTACTACTACGAGGACGACGAGGCCGCCGTCTGGGCCTGGGCCGAGGCACTGCGCGAGGAGTACCGCGTGATCACCGACGCGGGCCTGACCGTGCAGATCGACGCCCCGGACCTGGCCGAGTCCTGGGACCAGTTCATCGTCGAGCTCTCCCTGGAGGACTACCGGCGCTTCTCCGAGGTGCGCGTCGAGGCCCTCAACCACGCCCTGGAGGGCATCGACCCGGGCCTCGTGCGCTACCACGTGTGCTGGGGCTCGTGGCACGGCCCCCACTCGACCGACCTCGGCTTCGACAAGATCGTGGACCTCGCGCTCAAGGTCCACGCCCACGGCCTGTCCTTCGAGGCCGCTAACGCCCGCCACGAGCACGAGTGGAGGATCTGGAGGGACATCGTCGCCGACGGCGCCCTGCCGGAGGGCACCTACCTCATCCCCGGCGTCGTCGGCCACGCGACGAACGTCATCGAGCACCCCGAGCTCGTGGCCGACCGCATCGAGCGCTTCGCCGACGTCGTGGGCCCCGAGCGCGTGGTCGCCTCCACCGACTGCGGCCTGGGTGGCAGGGTGCACCCGCACATCGCCTGGGCCAAGCTCGAGGCCCTGGTCGCCGGTGCCCGCCTGGCCTGTGAGAGGCTCTCACGCGCCTGAGCGGCGAGCGGGCCACGACCTGGGCCCGGTGAGGACCTGGAGCGTGGCCCCGGGACCGTGGTGCCCCGGAGCCACGCGCCGTCCGCGGCGTCATGGCGCCGGCACCGGGGCCGTAGGGTGGCCCTGTGACACCTGTGCTCCTCACGGTCATCGGCCTGCTCGTCATCGCCGCCTGCAACCAGCTCGCCCCCAGGGTCGGGGTCGCCTCCCCGCTCATCCTGCTCGCCCTGGGCATCGGCATCGGCTTCCTGCCGTGGGTGGACGCCATCGAGGTCGATCCCGAGCTCATCCTCCAGGTGGTGCTGCCACCGCTGCTGTTCGCCGCGGCCGTGTCCATGCCGGTGATGGACTTCCGCCGCGAGCTGCGCTCGGTGGCGGGGCTCGCCGTCGGGCTCGTCGTCATCAGCGCGGTGGCCCTGGGACTGGTGGTCCACGCCCTGGTCCCCGCCCTGTCCCTGCCCTGGGCCATCGCGCTGGGCGCCGTGCTCAGCCCCACCGACGCCGTCGCCGTGGCCATCACCCGGAGCTCGGGCGTGGGCCAACGCATCATCACCGTCCTGGAGGGTGAGGGGCTGTTCAACGACGCCACCGCCCTGGTGCTGCTGTCCTCCGCTGTCTCGGCCGCCCTGGCCACCGACGCCGACGCGCTGCGCCCGGCCGTCCTGGCCGGCGAGCTCGCTCTGGCGCTCGCGGTGGCCCTCCTCGTGGGCTGGGTGGTGGGGGAGATCACCATCCGCCTGCGCGCGCGGGTCACGGAGGCGACCGCGGACACGGTCATCTCCTTCACGGTGCCCTTCGTGGCCTCCGTCCCGGCCGAGCACCTGGGCGGCAGCGGGCTGGTCGCCGCGGTCGTGGCCGGGCTGGTCGTCTCCTTCCGGGGCCCGCGGCTGCTGTCCCCGGCGCACCGGCGTGCCGCCCAGCTCAACTGGCACACCATCGAGCTCGTCCTGGAGGGGGCGATCTTCCTCGTCATGGGGCTTCAGGCCTACGGCATCGTGCACGAGGTCACGGTCTCGGGCCCCTCGGGCGGCCCCCTGCTCGCCCTCGCCGTGGCGGCGGTGTGCGGCGCCCTCACGGTGCTTCTGCGGGCGGCCTTCGTCGCGCCCCTGCTGGTGTGGTTGCGCTCGGCGCGCCGCCGCACGGCGCGCCGTCTTGACCAGCGCACCGACAGGGCCCGTCAGTTCGAGGACCGCCTGGCCCACGCCTGCGACATCGACGAGGAGGTGCTGGCGGCCCGCAACCTCACCCAGGCTGACTGGCAGCGGGCCCTGGGCCTGTGGCGCCGGCGCCTCGACAAGGGTCGGCGCCGCAACCGCCGCACGGCCAACGACCTGGCCTACTTCACCGCCTCCAGCCTGGGGCCGCGCGAGGCGGCCGTCATCGTGTGGGCCGGGATGCGCGGCGCCGTCACCCTGGCCGCGGCCCAGACACTGCCGCTGAGCGCCCCGGCACGGCCCTTCCTGCTGCTGGTGGCCCTGGTGGTGGCGGCCGGCTCCCTCATCATCCAGGGCCTGACCCTGGGCCCGCTCATCAGCCTCGTGGGCCCGCGGATGGCGGCCGACGTCGATGACTCCCAGGAACGACGGCGCCTGCTGCGCCTGCTGGGCAACGTCGTCAAGGACACCGCTCTGGCCCGTGTGATGCAGGGGGAGGAGCCCGTTGGTGAGGCGCCCGCCACCAGCGCCCTCGCCCTGGGCGGCTCCCTGCCGGTGCCGCCGGCCAAGGCCAGGGACCTGGCCGTCGAGGCGATCCACGCCCAGCGCGCGGCCCTGCTCGACGCCCGCGACGAGGGCTTGTTCACCTCGGCCACCCTGGAGGCTGCGCTGGCGCGCCTGGACGACGAGGAGATCATGCTCACTGCCCACCACTGAGCCTGGGTCCGTGGGCGAGGCCCGTGCGTGGACGCCCCCGCACAGGCCGCGCCCCTCCCCCCCCACCGCCGGCGTGGGCGACCCCCCCGGGGTCTTGGTCCGGGGGGACGTTCTTTTGGGGGCCCCCCCCCACGTGCCCCCCGCCGCTCCTCCTACACTGCGGGCGTGAGCACCCTCCCCCTGCGCCCGGGCCTGGCGGGCGAGACCCCCTACGGCGCCCCTGAGCTGGACGTGCCGGCCCGGCTCAACGTCAACGAGAACCCCTACCCTCCCTCGCAGGCGGTCATCGACGACATCGCCGAGGCCGTGCGCGCCGCCGCCGCGCGGCTCAACCGCTACCCGGATCGTGAGTTCCCCGCCCTGCGCGAGGCCCTGGCCGACTACCTCGCCGTCGAGTCCGGGGTGCGGCTGCCCTGGCAACAGCTCTGGGCCGCCAACGGCTCCAACGAGGTGATGCTCCACATCCTGCAGGCCTTCGGCGGGCCCGGCCGCGTGTGCCTGTCCTTCACGCCCACCTACTCCATGTACCCCGAGTACGCGCGAGACACCCTCACCGAGTACGTGGCCCTGGAGCGCAGGCAGGACTTCACCCTCGACGTCGAGGCCGTGCGCGCCGCCATCGCCACCCACCACCCGGCGGTCATCCTCCTGGCCAGCCCCAACAACCCGACCGGCACCGCCCTGGGGCCGGAGGAGCTGCACGCCGTCCTCGACGCCGCCCGCGGCTGCGGCCCGACCGGCCACGACGGCGCCCCCACGGACGCCGTCGTCGTCGTGGACGAGGCCTACGGCGAGTTCCGGCGCCCCGGCGTGCCCAGCGCGCTCGAGCTGCTGGCCGGGCACCCGCACCTGGCGGTCAGCCGTACCATGAGCAAGGCCTTCGGCATGGCCGGCCTGCGTCTGGGCTACCTCGCCGCCTCCAGGCAGCTCATCGACGCCCTGCGGGTCGTGCGCCTGCCCTACCACCTGTCCGCCGTCAGCCAGGCCGCGGCCCTGGCCGCCCTCGCGCACCGGGACGAGCTCATGAGCCAGGTCGCCCGGCTGCGCGACGAGCGTGACGCCACCGTCGCCTGGCTGCGCGAGCAGGGGCACACGGCGGTCGAGTCCGACGCCAACTTCGTCCTCTTCGGCCCCTTCGAGGACCGGCAGGCCATCTTCGAGTCCCTTCTCGAGCGCGGGGTCCTCGTCCGTGTCGTCGGCCCTGACGGGTACCTTCGGGTGTGCATGGGCACGCCGTCGCAGATGGAGGCCTTCCGCTGCGCCCTGACCGCCGTCACCCGACCCTGACACCACCCGCGCCCCACGAGACCAGGAGACCCGCATGCCCCGCACCGCCCACATCGCGCGCACGACCAGTGAGTCCACCGTCGTCGTCAAGATCGACCTCGACGGCACCGGCAGGACGGACATCGACACGACGGTGCCGTTCTACGACCACATGCTCACGGCGCTGGGCAAGCACTCCCTCATCGACCTGTCCGTGACCGCCCGGGGTGACACCGACATCGACGTCCACCACACGGTGGAGGACACGGCCATCTGCATCGGTGAGGCCCTGAGGCAGGCGCTGGGGGACAAGCGCGGCATCGGCCGCTTCGGTGACGCCCTGGTCCCGCTCGACGAGGCCCTCGCCCAGGCGGTCGTCGATGTCTCCGGGCGCCCGTACCTCGTGCACACCGGTGAGTCCGAGGCCTTCGTCCACCACCTCATCGGAGGGCACTTCACCGGCTCCATGGTCCGCCACGTGCTCGAGGCCATCGCCTACCACGCCGGCATCTGCCTGCACGTCAACGTCCTGGCCGGACGCGACCCCCACCACATCGCCGAGGCGGAGTTCAAGGCGCTGGCCCGGGCGCTGCGCGCTGCCGTGTCCCTGGACCCGCGCGTGGACGGCATCCCCTCGACCAAGGGCGCGCTGTGAGCGGGCGCGAGGAGCTGCCCGAGGAGCTCCCGGGCGCCCAGGGCGACAGGCAGGCCCGTGACGACGAGGCCGCCGCCCCCCAGGCCCCGGGCGGCTCAGACCTCGACACCGAGTTCGCCGCCCTCGTGGCGCACCTGGACCTGGAGGAGGGGGGCGAGGGCGCCGGGGCGCACGAGGACGCGGACCGGGACGATGAGGCCCCTGCGGCGGTGCGCCTCGAGGACGTGCCCCACAACACCTACCGCGCCCCCGACGCGGTCATCGTGCCGGACGTTGTGGTCCCCGACGACCCGTCCGCCCTCGCGGGCCTGGCCCCGCTCGGCCCTGCGGGGGAGGCGGTGCCCGCGCCCGTCACCCAGCCGGAGGGGCTGCCACGCGCCGTCAAGGTCGCCGTCGTCCTCACCCCGGTGGTCAGCGCCCCGGCGCTGGCGACGCTGTGCGCCGCCAGCGAGCTGGACTGCACGGTCGTGCCCTCGGCCTCGGGTGCCCTGGCCGTCAAGGAGCTCGTCTCCTCCCACTGCGAGTGGGACGTCAGCGAGCTGCTGGCCGGGGCCCACAGCGAGCCGGTCGAGGCGGCCCGGCTGGCAGGCACGCTCTCGCGGCTGTCGAGGTCCGGGGTCGTGCTGCTCACCGCGGACCTGGCCACCGACATCGGCATCGAGTCCGGCCTGTCGGGCACCATCACGGCCCGGCGCTACGCGGGCGGTGAGGCGGGTGAGGAGACGAGCGCGGGCCTCGTGCTCGCCGCCGTGGACCCGGTCGTCGAGGACATCCTCATCGGTATGACACGTGCCCAGGACGTCCCCGGGGCGCTGCGCAGCAGCGAGGTGCGTCCCGGCAGGGCCGCGCGCTGGTTCGGCCGCGGCCTGCGAGGACGCCCGCAGGACTGAGCGTGCCCGCAGCGAGGGCCGCGCTGGCCCCACGTGCGCGGGAGGCGGGCTGCCCTCGTCCCAGCGCCGCTAGGGTGGCCCCATGAGCCAGCCCAAGGTCGTCGTCCTGTCCTACGGCAGCGGGAACGTCCGCTCCGCCGTGCGCGCCCTTGAGCGCGTCGGAGCCGACGTCGAGCTCACCCACGACGCCGCGGCCGTCGAGGCCGCCGACGGCCTGCTCGTCCCGGGTGTGGGCGCCTTCGCCTCCGTCATGGACCAGCTGCGCGCCGTCGACGCGCCCCGGCTCATCGACCGCCGCCTCGCCGGGGGGCGCCCCGTGCTGGGCATCTGCGTCGGCATGCAGGTGATGTTCGAGGCCTCCACCGAGTTCGCCGCCGAGGACGCGCCCCCAGCCGCCGGGGACCGCGCCGGCGCTCTCACCCCCGGCCTCGGCCAGTGGCCCGGGACCGTCTCACGCCTCGAGGCGGAGGTCGTGCCCCACATGGGGTGGTCCGAGGTCCGTGCCCCCGAGGGCAGCGTCCTGCTCGACGGGCTCGACGGCGAGCGCTTCTACTTCGTCCACTCCTACGCCGCCAAGACCAGCCCCGCGGACCTGCTCGACGAGGGCCCTACCCGCCTGCCCCTGGCCGCCTGGGCCACACACGGGGAGGACTTCCTCGCCGCCGTGGACAACGGGGCACTCAGCGCCACCCAGTTCCACCCGGAGAAGTCCGGCGACGTGGGCGCCGAGCTCCTGCGCAACTGGCTCACCACCCTGTGACCCTCCAGCCCACCACCGAGAGGACCCCCATGCTCACCCTGCTGCCCGCCGTTGACGTCGCCGACGGCAAGGCCGTGCGCCTCCTGCGGGGCGAGGCCGGATCCGAGACCGACTACGGCAGCCCTGTGGACGCCGCCCGCGACTGGGTCGAGGCCGGCGCCGAGTGGATCCACCTCGTTGACCTCGACGCCGCCTTCGGACGCGGCTCCAACGCCGAGCTGCTGGCCCGCATCGTCGGCGAGGTCGGGATCAAGGTCGAGCTCTCCGGCGGCATCCGCGACGACGCCTCCCTGGCCCGCGCCCTGGGTGCCGGCGCCGCCCGTGTCAACCTCGGCACCGCCGCCCTGGAGGACCCCGGCTGGACCGAGAGGGTCATCGCCGAGCACGGGGAGCGGGTCGCCGTCGGGCTGGACGTGCGGGGAACCACCCTGACCGCCCGCGGCTGGACCCAGGACGGCGGGGACCTGTGGGAGACCCTGGCGCGGCTCGACGCCGCCGGCTGCTCGCGCTACGTCGTCACCGACGTCACCAAGGACGGCACCCTCCAGGGGCCCAACATCAGCCTGCTGCGCGAGGTCGCGGCCCGCACAAGCGCGCCGGTGGTCGCCTCCGGCGGCATCGCCCGCCTGGAGGACATCGCGGCCCTGGCCTCACTCGTGGGCGAGGGGATCGACTCCGCCATCATCGGCAAGGCCCTGTACAACGGCAGCTTCACGCTCCCGCAGGCGCTGAGGGTGGCGGGCGGTGCCAGTGTCGAGCAGGTGCGCGCGTGAGCGGCCAGGAGGCCAGCTCCCAGACGGCCCAGGCCCCCGGGCCCGACGCCCAGGTGGCGGCGGCGCTGGCGGCACGGGCCAGGATCGAGCGCCTGCTGGCGTCCCCCACCCCGTTCAGCGGTGACGACGGCTCCGCCGACCCCTTTGTCACCGCGGCCCTGGAGTCCACTGGGACCCCCCGCCACGAGTACCTCGACAACCTGTGGGCGGCGCTGACCGCCAGCCGCGTCATCGTGCCCGTGGCCGCCCACGCCCTGACCGGGGCCTCCAACACCGCCCATGTGCCAGGCCCGGTGCTCACACGGGCCCCCGGGCACGAGCCCCACACCCAGGACGCCGCACAGGACGCGGCGGCCCTCGCCGTCGGCCTGCCGGACGGGCACATCGCGCTGCCCGTGTTCACCAGCGCCGAGGCCATGCGCGCCTGGAGGCAGGACGTGCGCCCCGTGCCCATCGAGCCCCTGCGCGCCGCCCAGGTGGCCGTCGCCAAGACCGACCAGCTGTGGGTCCTGGACCCCGGCACCCGCGACCTGCGCCTGCCGCGGCCGGCGGTCGTCGCCCTGGCCGGTGGCGAGGACTGGGTGCCCTCCTGGCGCAACGGGCCCGTCCAGGCCGAGGTGGTCGCCCAGCTCGGTGCCGTCGAGGGGGTCACCGGCGTGGCCTTCGCACCGGGGGAGGGGGCCGAGCTGCGCGTCTTCGTGCGCATCGACGCCTGCGGCGGCATGGCGGGGGTCGCAGCCACCCTGGAGGTCTGCCAGATGGTCATGGTCAACCCCGCCTGGGGGGACCTCATCGACACCGTCGAGCTGTGCCCCCTGCCGGCCTGAGCCCCGTCCTGCCCTGCTGACAGCCCGCCGCCAGGAGCCCGGGAGGCTGAGGGTCCCTGGCCGCTGGAGCCTCAGGCGCTGCGCTGTCCCAGCCACCTGCACCTGGGGCCATGCGCAGGTGGCCAGCGCCACGGCCTGGGGTGGCCTGGACGCGGCCGTGTGCCGGGAGTCGTCTGGTAATGTTGCCTACCGACCGGCCGGGGCCCGTCCCCGGAGCGCAAGCGGAGCAATCCCACCTGGGTCCTCTCACAGGGACCGGGTCGTGCGAGGAGCGATCCTCGCGGTCGCCCACGCCACCGGCGTCGGCGCGACCGTACTCCCCAGGAGTACATGTAGGGCCTCCGTGCGCGTCAAGCGGCGGAGGCCCTTGCCGTCGCCGTGGCCACTCGTCTCCCAGAAGTGAGGAACTCCCATCAGCGAGCCCCGTATCAACGAACGGATCCGCGTCCCCGAGGTTCGCCTCGTCGGTCCCAGCGGTGAGCAGGTCGGTGTCGTCCGCGTCGAGGACGCCCTGCGTCTTGCCGAGGAGGCTGATCTCGACCTCGTCGAGGTGGCCCCCGACGCACGCCCCCCGGTGTGCAAGCTCATGGACTACGGCAAGTTCAAGTACGAGTCGGCCATGAAGGCGCGTGACGCCCGACGCAACCAGGCGAACACGCAGCTCAAGGAGATTCAGTTCCGCCCCAAGATCGACGACCACGACTACGCCACGAAGATGGGGCACGTCGAGCGCTTCCTCAAGGGCGGGGACAAGGTCAAGTGCATCGTCCGCTTCCGCGGCCGTGAGCAGTCCCGCCCCGAGCTGGGCATCCGCCTGCTCCAGAAGGTCGCCGAGCAGGTCGGCGAGCTGGCCACCATCGAGTCCCACCCCCGCCAGGACGGCCGCCAGATGGTCATGGTCCTGGCCCCGACCCGCAAGAAGGCCGAGCTCAAGTCGGACCAGCGCCGTCGCCGCGAGGAGGCCCGCGCCAACCGCCGTGCCGAGAAGCACGCGGGCAAGGGCGAGGGCGGTGCCCCCGCCGCGCAGGCCTGACCCCACAGTCCACCACCCACCCCACCGGCACCCCGCGTGGGGTCCACAGCCCAGGCGCGAGCCTGACGGCCAACAAGAGGAATCCAAGAATGCCGAAGAACAAGACGCACTCCGGTGCCAAGAAGCGCTTCCGGGTCACCGGCAGCGGCAAGCTCATGCGTGAGCAGGCCAACAAGCGCCACCTGCTCGAGGTCAAGTCCTCGCGCCGCAAGCGCAAGCTGTCCAAGGACCAGGTCGTGGACCCCACGAACCTGCGCGAGGTCAAGAGGCTGCTCGGTCTCTGACCGGCCCCGTCACGTATAAGGAGTCATCACATGGCACGTGTGAAGCGGGCAGTCAACGCCCAGAAGAAGCGTCGTTCCGTCCTCGAGCAGGCCTCCGGCTACCGTGGCCAGCGCTCGCGCCTGTACCGCAAGGCCAAGGAGCAGGTCACCCACTCCGGCGTCTACGCCTTCCGCGACCGCCGCGCGAGGAAGGGCGACTTCCGCCGCCTGTGGATCCAGCGCATCAACGCTGCGGCCCGCGCCGAGGGCCTGACCTACAACCGGTTCATCCAGGGGCTCGGCCTCGCGGGCATCGAGGTTGACCGCCGCATGCTCGCCGAGCTCGCCGTCAACGAGCCCGCCGCCTTCACCGCCCTCGTCGAGGTCGCCAAGAAGGCCCTGCCGGCCGACGTCAACGCCCCCAAGGCCTGACACCGGCTGCGACGCACCGTCACGGCGCCGCCACCCCCGAGGTGGCGGCGCCGTCGTTGTCCCCGGCCCCTGACGGCCCCGCACCGCACCAGGGCCCAGCGCCGCACCAGGGCTGCCGGTCCCGTACCCTCGCTGTCATGAGCAAGCGCGCCGACGGCAGCACCTGGATACCCGGTACCGCGATGCCCCGCCCCGAGGGCTCCCTCGCCCCTCGACCTGACGTCATCGACAACCCCGGCTCCCAGCGCGTCACCCGCGTCGCCGCCCTTGCCCGCCGGGGCATGCGCAGCCGCCACGGCCGCTTCCTCGTCGAGGGTCCCCAGGGTGTGCGCGAGGCCGTCACCCACGTGCCCGGTCACGTCCGCGACCTCTACGTCACCCAGGCGGCCGCCGAGCGCCACGCGGAGCTCCTCGCCGCCGCCCGCGCCGCGCACCTGTACGTCCACCGCGTCACGGACCAGGTGATGGCCGTCATGAGCACCGACGCCCAGGGTGTCCTCGCCGTCGTCTCCACCGAGGCGGTGGCCCCCGCCGCCGGGCTGGATGAGGTGCTGGCCGGGGCCCGGCTCGTCGCCGTCCTCACCGAGGCCCAGGACCCCGGCAACGCCGGGACCATCATCCGGGCCGCCGACGCCGCCGGGGCCGACGCCGTCGTCCTGGCCCGTGGCAGCGTCGAGGTCACCAACCCCAAGGTCGTGCGCGCCACCGCCGGCAGTCTCTTCCACCTGCCCGTCCTCGCAGGCCTGGACCTCGCCGAGGTCGTCGAGGCCCTGCACGCCGCCGGGATGACGGTCCTGGCCGCCGACGCGCGCGGGGACCACAGCCTGTTCGAGGCCGACGCCCTGCTCGCGCGCCCGGGCGCCTGGCTCCTGGGCAACGAGGCCAGGGGCCTGGACGCCCAGGCCCTGTCCCAGGCGGACGCCGTCGTCGCCATCCCCGTCTTCGGGGCCGCAGAGTCCCTCAACGTCTCCGCCGCCGCGGCCGTGTGCCTGTACGCCTCCGCGCGCGCCCAGCACGCCCACTGAGCCACCACCAGCGTGACTCGGCCGCCCGCACGGCTGCTAGCGTCAGGACCGCAGGATCAGGCGTGTGCGCAGCCTCACCGCACCGGGGCCTCAGGGTGGGAACCACCGCGCGCACGACGGTGTTGCAGTTGCTGTCGCCGACAGTGACAGCAACTGCACCCCCACGACCTCAGGAAGAGGTGGCTGTGACCACACCCTCGTCCGTCCCAGCCGGGCGCCCGATCGTGCGCCTGAGCCACGTGACCAAGCGCTTCGGCGGCTTCACGGCCCTGGAGGACGTGAGCCTGGACGTCAACGCCGGTGAGGTCGTCGTCGTCATCGGAGCCTCCGGCTCGGGCAAGTCCACCTTGTGCCGCACGGTCAACCGGCTCGAGACCATCGACTCGGGCACCATAGAGATCGACGGCGAGCGCCTGCCCGAGGAGGGCAAGGAGCTCGCCCGCCTTCGCGCCGAGGTCGGGATGGTCTTCCAGTCCTTCAACCTCTTCCCGCACCTGACGGTCCTGGACAACATCACGCTGGCCCCCGTGCGGGTGCGCCGTCTCGCCCGGGCGCAGGCTGAGGCCCGTGCCCGCGAGCTGCTTGAGCGCGTGGGCCTGGCGGACCAGGCCGCCAAGCGTCCCACCGAGCTGTCCGGAGGGCAGCAGCAGCGCGTCGCCATCGCCCGTGCCCTGGCCATGGACCCCAAGGTCATGCTCTTCGACGAGCCCACGAGCGCGCTCGACCCCGAGATGGTCACCGAGGTCCTCGACGTCATCCAGGACCTGGCCGCCAGCGGCATGACGATGCTCGTCGTCACCCACGAGATGGGCTTCGCCCGCTCGGTCGCGGACCGCGTCGTCCTCATGGACCAGGGGCAGGTGGTCGAGCAGGCCGCGCCCGAGCAGCTCTTCACCGCCCCCGCCACCCAGCGCGCACGTGACTTCCTGTCCAAGGTCCTCAACCACTGACACCGACCACACGGTGCCTCGGGTCCGCGTCCACGGGCACCCCGACCCCAGCCGTCGCTCCCGTGCCGCCGTCCCCACCGGGCAGGGGCCGCCACCGGCCAGCCAGTGCCGAGACGAGTCCCGGCCCGTCACCACGAAAGGAACCCCCATGGCGATCCTCAACCGCCGCACCCTCATCACCGCCTCCGGCACGCTGTCCCTCGCCGCCGTCCTGGCGGCCTGCGCGGACACCGGCGCGGACGGCCAGGCCCTGTCCGAGGCCACCACCGTCGGCTCCGACTACGACTCGGCCATCACCTCGGGCCCCGTCGCCCCACAGGAGGTCGTCGCCGCCTCGGCCTGGGCGAGCGCCGTCAAGAGGGCCGGGGTCCTGCGCGTCGGAGGGGTCAAGACCTCCCAGGTCTTCTCCCTGGAGGACCCGGCCACCGGCAGGGTCACCGGTTTCGACGCGGCACTGTCCCAGGTGCTGGCCCGCTACATTCTCGGCGGCGACGACCCCCACGCCCTCACCGAGCTGACGGTCGTCACCTCCGACACCCGCGAGACGCTGCTGGAGAACGGGTCCGTTGACGCCGTTTTCGCGACCTACACCATCACGCCGGAGCGGGCGCAGAAGATCGCCTTCGCCGGCCCCTACTACTCCTCCGGCCAGGCGGTGCTCGTGCGCGCCGGCAACACCGAGATCACGGGTGTGGACACGCTCGCGGGACACACGGTCGCCGTGCAGTCCGGATCCTCCTCCGGCCCCGCCCTGGACGTGGCCGCACCTGAGGCGCGCCAGGTCCAGTTCGAGGCGCACACGGACTGCGTGGCCGCCCTGGAGGCCGGGCAGGTCGAGGCCTACGTCGTGGACCACTCGCTGCTGCTGAGCACCGTGCTGGGCCATGACGGCCTGGTGATCGTGGGCGAGCCCTTCACACAGGACCCCTACGGCATCGGCCTGCCCAAGGGCTCCGACGCGCAGGCCTTCGTCAACACCTTCCTCGAGGCCATCGAGGCCGATGGCACGTGGGACGCGATCTGGCGGGCCACCATCGGCGCGGTGCTGGGCCAGGACCAGGTGCCCACGCCGCCGGTGATCGGCTCCGTGCCCGGCTCCGAGACGGCCTGAGCGCCCCCGTGGATGTCATCACCGACAACATCGGTGCGCTTGCCCAGGGCCTGGGGATCACCCTCGTCCTCGCACTGAGCGCCTACGCCGGCGCCCTGCTGCTGGGCACCCTCATCGCAGTGTGCCGGGTGAGCCCGGTTCCGCCCCTGCGCGCCTTGGGGGCCGTGTGGGTCAACGTGGCCTGCAACGTCCCGGTGCTGTGCCTCATGATCCTGTGCGCCTTCGGCCTGCCGCGCGCGGGCGTGCCCTTCTCCCTGTTCGGGGCGGCCGTGGCGGCCCTGGTCTTCTCGGCCTCCGGCTTCGTGTGCGAGACGGTGAGGTCCGGCATCGGCTCGGTGCCCCGGGGGCAGGTCGAGGCCGCTCGCGCCCTCGGCCTGCCCTTCGGCCTCATCGTCACCCAGGTGGTGCTGCCCCAGGCGCTGTCCCGCACGGTCCAGCCGCTGGTCAACATCCTCATCTCCTGTCTCATCGGCTCCTCCCTCGCGGCCGCCATCGGGGTGCCCGAGCTGACGAGCGTCACCCAGCGGCTCAACCTCCGCTACGCCGAGGCGGTGGTCACCTTCCTCACCTCGGGCCTGACCTACCTGCTCATCGCCTTGGGCGCCACCAGGCTCGGCGCCCTGCTCGAGCGGCGGCTGGAGCCGGTCACGGGGGTGCGCGCGTGAGCACCGCCACCACCGCCCGTCGGCCGGGCCCGTGCCCGGCCTCGGCGCAGGCCTCGTCCCTGTTCGACGCGCCCGGTCCGCGCGGACGCCGCCGCATCCGGCTCGTCTCCGTCGTCGTGGGCGCCGCCCTGCTGGGGCTGGCGGCCGCCGGCACGTGGCAGCTGTGGCGCGCCGGCCAGCTGGAGTACCCGAGCTGGCGCTACTTCCTGGGCCAGTCCATCGTCTCCTACCTCGCCCGGGCGCTGGGCGACACGCTGCTCGTCACGGCCGTCGGGGCCCTGCTGTCCTTCCCGCTGGGGGTCGCCCTCGGCTGGCTGCGGCTCTCGCGCCACCGGGCGGTGCGGGTGTGCGTCGGCGCGTGGATCGACGCCATGCGCGCGGTGCCGATGCTGCTGCTCATCTACTTCTTCCTGCTGGCCGTGCCCCGCTGGGGACTGACGCTGCCGCCCTTGTGGATGCTCACCCTGCCCATCGTCATGTGCGTGTCCGCCACGACGGCGGAGGTCTTCCGCTCCGGCGTGCGCGCCCTGGACCGTGGCCAGCGGGAGGCGGCGCTGGCACTGGGCATGGGGGAGGCACTGACGATGCGTCTCGTCCTGGCCCCGCAGGCGCTGCGTCTCATGCTGCCGACGCTCATCACCCAGCTCGTGACGATCCTCAAGAACACGTCCCTGGGCTACGTCGTGGCCTACGGCGAGCTCATGCACAGCGCGCGCCTGCTGTCGAGCTCGGCCCAGGCCCTGCACCGCCTGGACGTCTACCTGCCGGCCTACCTCATCGTCGCGCTGCTCTTCGTCACCATCAACTGGCTGCTGGGCGCGGCGGCGCGCCGGGTCGAGGCTCGCACGCGCTGACCCGCCCGGCTCCGGCGAAGGTCGCGTGCGTCACACGCGGACAGTCTCATAACTGACTAAGGTCACGTATGTCAGGTCCGTGTCCGGCCCACATGGGCCGATAAGGAGGATGTATGAGCAAGGTCCGTGTTGCTGTTGTCGGGGTGGGAAACTGCGCCTCGTCACTCGTCCAGGGCGTCACCCACTACGCCGACGCCACGCCGGGCGAGCGCGTCGGCGGCCTCATGCACGTCCAGCTCGGCGACTACCACGTCTCGGACATCGAGTTCGTGGCCGCCTTCGACGTCGATGCCGCCAAGGTCGGGCTCGACCTCGCCGAGGCCATCCACGCCTCGCAGAACAACACCATCGCGATCGCCGACGTCGCCCCCACCGGTGTGACGGTCCAGCGCGGGGTGACCCTCGACGGCCTGGGCAAGTACTACCGCGAGACCGTCGAGGAGTGCGCACAGCCCGCGGTCGACGTCGTCCAGGCCCTCAAGGACGCCCGTGCCGACGTCGTCGTGTCCTACCTTCCCGTGGGCTCGGAGGAGGCCGACCGCTACTACGCCCAGTGCGCCATCGACGCCGGCTGCGCCTTCGTCAACTGCCTGCCGGTCTTCATCGCCTCGGACCCGGTGTGGGCCCAGAAGTTCACCGACGCGGGCCTGCCGATCATCGGCGACGACATCAAGTCCCAGATCGGTGCCACCATCACCCACCGGGTCCTGGCCCGGCTCTTCGAGGAGCGCGGCATCACCATCGACCGCACCTACCAGCTCAACGTGGGCGGCAACATGGACTTCAAGAACATGCTCGAGCGCGAGCGGCTGATGTCCAAGAAGATCTCCAAGACCCAGGCGGTCACCTCCAACGTCTCGACGCGCTTGGCCGACAAGGACATCCACGTCGGCCCCTCCGACTACGTCGGCTGGCTCGACGACCGCAAGCTCGCCTTCGTGCGCCTGGAGGGGCGCAACTTCGGCGGAGCCCCCGTCAGCCTCGAGTACAAGCTCGAGGTCTGGGACTCGCCCAACTCCGCCGGCGTCGTCATCGACGCCATCCGGGCGGCCAAGATTGGTCTGGACCGTGGCATCGGCGGACCGCTGCTGTCCCCCTCCTCCTTCTTCATGAAGTCCCCGCCCGAGCAGCGCCCTGACGAGCAGGCCATGGACTCCACCGAGGCCTTCATCCGCGGCGAGGTCGAGCGCTGAGCCCCATCCGTCCCGCTCCTGGGTCCGCGGCGCCGGCCCGTCGCGGACCCAGGAGCGGGACGATTTCGGGCCCCACCGCGGCCGGGACTACCCTGAGCGGGCAGACGACTACCGTCTAACACCCAGGGAAGGTGAGAGATGACTGACGCACAGGGCGCGCTGTCGCCGCTGGACGGGGCGGGGATCGACTCCCTCGTCGATGAGGCCCTGGCGGCCGTGGCCGACGCCGGCGACCTGCCCTCCCTCAAGGAGGTACGCCTCGCCTACACCGGTGACACCTCCGTCCTGGCCCTGGCCAACAGGGGCATCGGCGCCCTCGACCCGGCGGACAAGCCCACGGCGGGACGACTGCTGGGCCGTGCCCGCGCCCGTCTCAACGCGGCGCTGGCACAGCGCCAGGAGGTCCTGGAGGCTGAGGCCGAGGCGACGATGCTCGCCACCGAGGCCGTTGACGTCACCGTCCCCACCGACCGTGGCCCCGTCGGCGCACGGCACCCCCTCGACGTGCTCATCGACGAGGTCTCCGACTTCTTCGTCTCCATGGGCTGGTCCATCGCCGAGGGCCCGGAGACCGAGCACGAGTGGTTCGACTTCGACGCCCTCAACTTCGACGCCGACCACCCGGCCCGCCAGATGCAGGACACCTTCTACGTCGATGGCGCCAGCGTCGGCGCCGCCGACGGCGCCAGCGCCAACCTCGTGCTGCGCACCCACACCTCCCCGGTCCAGGCCCACGTCATGCTCGCCCAGGAGCCGCCCGTGTACGTGGCCTGCCCCGGCAAGGTCTTCCGCTCCGACGAGCTCGACGCCACCCACACCCCCGTCTTCCACCAGGTCGAGGGCCTGGCGGTGGACAAGGGCCTGACGATGGCCCACCTCAAGGGCACCCTCGACCACTTCGCCCGCGCGATGTTCGGCCCCGAGGCCCGCACGCGCCTGCGTCCCTCCTTCTTCCCCTTCACCGAGCCCAGTGCCGAGATGGACCTGTGGTTCCCCCAGAAGAAGGGGGGGCCCGGCTGGATCGAGTGGGGCGGCTGCGGCATGGTCAACCCCAACGTGCTCATCGCCTGCGGCATCGACCCCGAGGTCTACACCGGTTTCGCCTTCGGCATGGGCCTGGAGCGCACCCTCATGCTGCGCCACGGCATCGCCGACATGCACGACATCGTCGAGGGCGACATCCGCTTCTCCCAGCAGTTCGGCACCACCGGAAAGGGGAACTGACATGCCCTACGTCCCGATCGAGTGGCTGCGTGAGCACGTCGACGTCCCTGCCGGCACCACCGCGGAGCAGCTCGCCGCCGACCTCGTGCGCGTGGGCCTGGAGGAGGAGCGTGTTGTGCCGCCCGCCGTCACGGGCCCGCTCGTGGTCGGCAAGGTCCTCACCCGCGAGGCCACACCCCAGTCCAACGGCAAGGTCATCAACTACTGCCGGGTCGATGTCGGTGAGCACAACGACGCCCCCGGCACCGGCAAGGAGCCCAGCGACCTGCCCAGCCGCGGCATCGTCTGCGGCGCGCACAACTTCGACGTCGGCGACTCGGTGGTCGTCAGCCTTCCCGGGGCGGTCCTGCCCGGCGACTTCGCCATCGCGGCCCGCAAGACCTACGGGCACGTCTCGGACGGCATGATCTGCTCGGCCCGTGAGCTGGGCATCGGAGAGGACCACTCCGGCATCATCGTCCTGGACCGTTGGCTGGCCGAGCACGGGCACGACGGCGAGGAGCTGCCCGCGCCCGGAACCAACGCGCTGGGTCTGCTGGGTCTGGGTGACGAGGTCCTGGAGATCAACATCACCCCCGACCGTGGCTACTGCTTCTCCATGAGGGGCGTGGCGCGCGAGTACTCCCACGCCACCGGTGCGCGCTTCCGCGACCCCGCCAACGGCACCGACACGGGCCTGTTCCCCAACGGCGTGGCCGGGGCCAGCGAGGACGGATTCCCCGTCGTCGTCGCCGAGGACCCCCGTCCCGTCCACGGCCGCCCGGGCTGCGACCGCTACGTCGCCCGCGTCGTGCGCGGCATCGACCCCTCCGCACAGTCCCCCCAGTGGATGCGCGAGCGCCTGACCGCGGCCGGCATGCGCCCCATCAGCCTGGCCGTGGACGTGACGAACTACGTCATGCTCGACCTGGGCCAGCCGCTGCACGCCTTCGACCTGGGCCGCCTGAGCGCACCGGTCGTCGTGCGCCGCGCGCGGCCGGGGGAGACCCTCACCTTCCTCGACGAGGTCACCCGCACGCTCGACGCCGAGGACCTCGTCATCAGTGACTCGCCCGACGGCGAGGGCTCGCGCGCCCTCGTGCTCGCCGGCGTCTTCGGAGGCGCCGACACCGAGGTCAGTGACACCACCACCGACGTGCTCATCGAGGCCGCGCACTTCGACGCCGTCAGCGTCGCCCGCTCCGCACGCCGCCACCGCCTGCCCACGGAGTCCTCCAAGCGCAACGAGCGCGGGGTGGACACGGCCCTGGCCCCGGTGGCCGCCCAGCGCGCGGTGGACCTTCTGGTCGAGTACGGCGGGGGCACCGCGGACGAGGCCGCCACGGACATCGACCGCACCGAGGCCGTGGGCCCCATGGTGGTGCGCGCCGACGCCGCCGAGCGCCTCACCGGCGTCGCCTACGGCACCGAGCGCGTCACCGAGCTCCTGCGCACCATCGGCTGCACCGTCGTCGGCGCGGGCCAGGACGAGGAGGGCCACGAGCTGCTGCGGGTCACGGCCCCGACCTGGCGTCCTGACCTCGTGGGGGCGGCCCACCTCGCCGAGGAGGTCGCCCGCCTCGACGGCTACGACCGCATCCCCGTCACCGTCCCGACGGCGCCGGCCGGCACGGGCCTGAGCGTGCGCCAGCGAGCGCGTCGCGAGGTCGTGCGAGCCCTGACCGGCGCGGGCCTGACACAGGTGCTGTCCTACCCCTTCGTCGGTGACGTGCACGAGCGCCTGGAGATCCCGGCATCCGACCCTCGACGCCGTGCCTTGCGCCTGGCCAACCCGCTGCAGGACGAGGCGCCGCTCATGCGCACCAGCGTCATCGACTCGCTCGTGGACACCGCCCGCCGCAACGTCTCGCGCGGCCTGGAGGACGTGGCCGTCTACGAGGTCGGTGCGGTCACGCTGCCCGAGGGCACCGTCCCCGCGCCGGTGCCGGGTACGCTGCGGCGCCCCACCGAGGAGGAGGTCCGGGGCCTCGAGGCGGGCATCCCCTACCAGCCGGCGCATGTGGGCGTCGTCCTCGTGGGTGCGCGTGAGCGTCCCGGGGTGCTCGGTACGGGGCGCGCCTGGGACTGGGCCGACGCCGTCGAGATCGTGCGGACGGTGGCCGCTGCCCTCGGCGTCGCCGTCGAGGTGCGCTCCCCCGAGCAGCCCTGTGCGCCCTGGCACCCGGGGCGCACAGCCGAGATCCGCCTCAAGGCCGTGCGCCGGGGCAAGGAGCTCGTTGCCGGGGAGGTCGTCGCCCACGCCGGCGAGCTGCACCCGCGGGTGGCTCGTGGGCTGGGCCTGCCGGCGCGTGCCTGCGCCGCCGAGATCGACCTTGAGCCCCTGCTGGCCGCTGTCGAGGAGGCGGGGGTGCTCCAGGTCAGCCCGGTGCTCACCTTCCCACCCGCCAAGGAGGACGTCGCCCTCGTCGTCGACGAGGCGGTGCCGGCCTGCCAGGTGGAGGCGGTCGTGCGCCAGGCGGCGGGCGACCTCGTGGAGGAGGTGCGGCTGTTCGACGTCTTCAGGGGCGAGCAGATCGGTGAGGGGCGCAAGTCCCTGACCTTCTCCCTGCGCCTGCGTGCCGGGCGCACGCTGACCGCGGAGGAGACCGCCGGAGTGCGCAAGCGGATCGTCAAGCAGGCCTCCAAGCGCCTGGGTGCCGAGCTGCGCGGCTGACCTCACGGCCACGGCCTGCGCCCGCCGGGAGGCCGTGGCCGTGAGCGGCCTCACCTTCGTAGGCGCCTCACAACGCCTGTGCGACGCAGGCCACTGCCGTGATACTGGGGTCATGAAGATCCTCCTGACATCCTCGTCCCGTCACGGCTCGACCGACGAGGTCGCCAGCCTCGTCGCCGAGCGCCTGCGCGCCGCCGGCCTGGAGGTTGACGTCACAAGGCCCGAGCTCGTTGACGGCGTCGAGGGCTACGACGCCTTCGTCCTGGGCAGCGCCATCTACATGACGCACTGGACCCAGGAGATGACGGACTTCACCCAGCGCTTCGTGGCACAGCTGTCCACCAAGCCCGTGTGGGCCTTCTCCGTGGGCCTGTCGGGCCTGCCCCAGGGCAAGGTCTCGGACCCGCACCGCATCGGCCCGGTCCTGCTGTCCCTCGACGTCGAGAACCACGTGACCTTCCCCGGCCGCTTCGACCCGACGCGCCTGAGCCTGCGTGAGCGCACGATCGCCCGCCTCGGCGGCGCCAGTGAGGGTGACTACGTGGACGCGCAGGCCGTGCGGGCCTGGGCGGACACGATCTGCGCGGAGCTGGCCCCCGCGAGCGCCTGAGCGCGCCGGGGTCTTGGCAGCAGCGCTGGGCGCCGGCGCCGCCTGACCTGCGCCCGCGGCCCCGTGCCTAACAGTGGTCCCGGTGAGCAGGGGGCGCGCACGCGGGCTGTGACGAATCCGACGCGGGAGGGAGCGCCCCAGAGTCGTATGTCTATGCAGTTGGATGTATGATTTCTGCATGACGTGGACAGTGGCGGTCGCCGGCGCGACCGGTTACGCAGGCGGGGAGGTCCTGCGCCTTCTCAGCGCCCACCCCGGCGTCGAGCTCGGCGCGCTGACCGCCGCCTCCTCAGCCGGCACCACCCTCGGTGAGCACCATCCCCACCTGCTGCCCCTCGCCCGGCGCCCCGTCGAGCGCACCGACGTCGAGCGCCTGGCGCAGCACGACGTCGTCGTCCTCGCCCTGCCCCACGGCGCCTCCGGCGAGCTGACGGCCGCCCTCGAGGCGCGTGCCGCCTCCACGGGACGCGGCCCCCTGCTCATCGACTGCGGCGCTGACCACCGCCTGACCAGCGCCGAGGCCTGGCGAGCCTTCTACGGCGGGGAGCACGCCGAGCCCTGGACCTACGGCCTGCCCGAGCTCCTCCACGCCGGCGAGACCACCGCACGAGCCCAGCGCGCCGCGCTCGGCTCGACCCGGCGCGTCGCCGTCCCTGGGTGCAACGTCACCGCCGTCACCCTCGCCGCCCAGCCGGGCGCCGCAGCCGGGCTCATCGACCAGAGCCGGCTCACCGCCGTCCTCGCCGTCGGATACTCCGGTGCGGGCAAGACGCTCAAGCCGCACCTGGCCGCCTCCGCGGCCCTCGGCTGCGCCCAGCCCTACGCCGTCGGCGGCACCCACCGCCACATCCCCGAGATCATCCAGAACCTCGAGGTCGCGGGCGGCCAGGCAGGCGCCCCCCGGCTGTCCCTCACCCCCGTGCTCGTACCCATGAGCCGCGGCATCCTCGCCACCGTCACCGCCCCCGTCACCGGCCGTGTGCTCGACAGCGGGCACCCCGACGCGCTGCTGCGCTCGGCCTGGCAGCAGGCCTATGGCGCCCCCGGGCAGACGGAGCCCCTGGTGCACCTCCTGCCCGAGGGCACCTGGCCCGTGACCGGCGCGGTCACAGGCTCCGGCCTGGCCACCGTCCAGGTCGCCTATGACCATGCGGCCGGCGTCGCTGTCATGGTGTGCGCCATCGACAACCTCGGCAAGGGCACCGCCAGCGGCGCCGTCCAGTCCCTCAACCTCGCCCTCGGCCTGCCCGAGACCACGGGCGTCATCACGCAAGGGGTCGCGCCATGAGTGTCACCGCAGCACAGGGCTTCCGCGCCGCCGGCGTGCGCGCCGGTCTCAAGGCCTCGGGAAGGCCGGACCTCGCCCTCGTCGTCAACGACGGCCCCCTCGACGTCGCCGCAGGCGTCTTCACGACCAACCGCGTGGCGGCCGCCCCCGTGACCTACTCCCGCGCCGCGGTCGCCGACGGGCGCGCCCGCGCCGTCATCCTCAACTCCGGCTGCGCCAACGCCTGCACCGGTGCCCGGGGCAGCGCTGACGCCGCCGCCACCGCGGCACACACCGCCACGGCCCTCGGCCTGCCCGCCCCCGCGGACGTCCTCGTGTGCTCCACCGGGGTCATCGGCCACCACCTCGACATGCCCCGCCTCCTCGCGGGCGCCACCGCGGCCGTGCAGGCCCTGGCCCCCACACCCCGGGCCGGGCACGAGGCCGCCACCGCCATCATGACCACGGACACGGTGCCCAAGGAGGACGCCCTCACCCTCACAACGGCCGACGGCGTCACCTGGCACGTCGGCGGGATGGTCAAGGGGGTGGGGATGCTCGCCCCGGGCCTGGCCACCATGTTGTGCGTCCTGACCACGGACGCCGTCACCGACGCCGACCGCGCCTGGGCCGCCCTCACCCGCGCCGCCTCGCGCACCCTCAACCGCATCAGCTCCGACGGGTGCATGTCCACCAACGACACCGTCGTGCTGCTGGCCTCCGGGGCCAGCGGCGCTGCCCCCGGCCCGGGCGAGCTCGAGGAGGCCGTCACCGAGGTCCTGGGCAGGCTCGCACGCCGCCTCGTCGCCGACGCCGAGGGCGCCACCCACGACATCGCCATCACCGTGCGTGGGGCCGTGAGCGAGGCCGCCGCCGAGGCCGCCGCCCGCACGGTGTCCTCCTCCAACCTCCTCAAGTGCGCCGTGGCGGGCGAGGACCCCAACTGGGGGCGAGTGCTGTCCCAGCTGGGCACCGTGCCCGCTGAGGTCTGTCCCTTCGACCCGGACGAGGTGGACGTCGCCATCAACGGCGTGACGGTCTTCCGCCACGGCGGGCTCGGCCAGGACCCTGCCACCGTGGACATGACCCCGCGTGAGACCCGCATCGACATCACCCTGGCCGAGGGGGACGCCGAGGCGACCGTGTGGACCAATGACCTCACCCACGGGTACGTCACCATCAACGCCGACTACCACACCTGAGCAGCGCGCACCGCCACGCCCGCCACACCACCCAGACCACTGCCACGGGAACAGCCATGAGCACCACGATCACCCCCACCCAGAAGGCGGCCGTCCTGCTGGAGGCCATGCCCTGGCTGCGCGCCTACACCGGGGCCACCATCGTCATCAAGTACGGCGGCAACGCCATGATCGACGACGGGCTCAAACGCGCCTTCGCCGCGGACGTCCTCTTCCTGCACCAGGTGGGGCTGCGCCCCGTCGTCGTCCACGGAGGCGGGCCCCAGATCAACTCCATGCTCCACCGCCTGGGCATTGAGTCGGAGTTCCGTGCAGGCCTGCGCGTGACCACACCCGAGGTCATGGACGTCGTGCGCATGGTGCTCACCGGCTCCGTCCAGCGCGAGCTCGTCTCCCTGCTCAACGCCGAGGGCTCGGCCGCCGTCGGCATCTCCGGGGAGGACGGCGGCCTGCTGCGCGCCCGCCAGCGCCTGGCCACCGTGGACGGTGAGAGCGTGGACGTCGGGCTCGTCGGGGACGTCGTCGAGGTCAACCCCCGTGCCGTCATCGACCTGCTCGACCAGGGACGCATCCCCGTCATCTCCTCGGTCGCACCCGTCGTGTCGGACACGACGAGCGTCCTCAACGTCAACGCGGACACGGCTGCCGCCGCCCTCGCCATCGCCCTGAGGGCGCAGAAGCTCATCATGCTCACCGACGTCGAGGGCCTGTACTCCAGCTGGCCGGACAGGTCCTCCCTCGTGTCGAGGATCGGCGCCGACGCCCTGGAGGCACTGCTGCCCGATCTCGAGTCCGGCATGGTCCCCAAGATGGAGGCCTGCCTCAGGGCCGTGCGCGGGGGAGTGGGGCAGGCCCACGTCGTTGACGGCCGCCAGCCGCACTCCATGCTGCTGGAGATCGTCACCGACGACGGCGTGGGCACCGTCGTCTACCCCGAGCGCTCCACGAGCGCCCTCCACACGAAGGGGCACGACCTGTGAGCACCACACCCCAGCCCGTGCCCCCCGCCCCGGCGCCCGGCACGGGGCCCTCCTGGACCGAGCGCTACGCCGCCGCCGTCATGAACACCTTCGGCACCCCCCAGCGGGTCCTCGTGCGCGGCCGTGGTGCCCATGTCTGGGACGCCGAGGGCCGTCAGTACACCGACCTGCTGGCCGGCATCGCCGTCAACTGCCTGGGCCACGCCCACCCCGCCGTCGTCAGCGCCGTCACCCAGCAGCTGTCCACCCTGGGCCACGTCTCCAACTTCTTCACCACCACGGCCCAGGTCGAGCTCGCCGAGGCCCTCATCCGGCTCGTCCACCCGGGCCTGGATGCCAGCGACAGCAGGGTCTTCCTCGCCAGCTCGGGCGCCGAGGCCAACGAGGCGGCCCTCAAGATCGCCCGCCGCCACGGCGGCGGAGCACGGCCACGCGTGCTCGCCCTCGAGAACGCCTTCCACGGGCGCACCATGGGCGCGCTCGCGCTCACCCACAAGGCCGCCTACCGTGAGCCCTTCGAGCCGCTGCCCGGCGGGGTCGAGTTCGTGCCCGCCGACCTCGGCGCGTTGCAGGCCGCCATGGGCGAGGACGTCTGCGCGCTCATCGTCGAGCCCATCCAGGGCGAGGCGGGGGTCCGCCCCCTGCCCGAGGGCCTGCTCACCGCGGCCCGCCGGCTCACCCGTGAGGCCGGCGCCCTGCTCATCGTCGACGAGGTCCAGACGGGCATGGGGCGCTGCGGCACCTGGATGGCCCACCACCTGCTCGCCCCCGGCACCACCCCCGACGTCGTCACCCTCGCTAAGGGGCTGGGCGGAGGACTGCCCATCGGCGCCGTCGTCGCCACCGGGCCGGCGGCGCAGCTGCTCGGGCCCGGCCAGCACGGCACGACCTTCGGCGGCAACCCCGTGTGCGCCGCCGCCGCGCTCGCCGTCATCCGCACCCTGCGTGACGAGCACCTGCCCGAGCGCGCCGCCGCCCTGGGACGGCGCTGGTCGGGGCAGATCGCGGCCCTGCCCGGGGTCAGGGGCGTGCGCGGTGCCGGCCTGCTGCTCGGCGTCGTCCTCGAGGAGGGTGCCGGACCCGCCGCAGAGGTCCAGGCCGAGCTCATGGACCGAGGCTTCATCGTCAACGCGCCGTGCCCTGACACGTTGCGCCTGGCTCCGCCGCTGGTCCTGAGCGACGCCGACGCCGACTCCTTCACCCGGGTGCTGGGCGAGGTCCTCGCCTCCCGCGCGAGCCGTCAGGAGCAGGCATGAGCGAGACCACCCCCTCCGCGCCCCAGACGAAGGCCGCGCGCCACGCGCTCATCGTCCAGATCCTCGGCAAGGAGCGCATCCGCTCCCAGGCCGAGCTGCGTGCCGCGCTCGTCGAGCGCGGGGTGAGCACCACCCAGGCGACGCTCTCACGCGACCTCGTCGAGCTGCGCGCCACCAAGGTCCGCTCCGCCGGCGGCACCCAGGTCTACGCGATCCCCGAGGCCGGCGCACCCGGCCAGGTCCACGGCGCCGTGCTCAGCAGTGGCGACGACGCGGCAGCCCACACCTCCGCCCGGCTCGCCCGCTGGTGCGCGGACCTGCTCGTCACCGCCGAGTGGGCCGGCCCCCAGCTCGTGCTGCGCACCCCCGCGGGCGGTGCCCAGCTGCTGGCCAGCGCGGTCGATGACGCGATGGTCCCCGGCGTGCTCGGCTGCATCGCCGGCGACGACACCGTCCTGGTCATCACCCGGTCCCAGCAGACCGCCGCCGACCTGGCCGCGCGCCTGCTGAGCCTGGCGGACCCCGCCCAGCGCCACGCGGAGCGTCCCTGATCCGCCCCGCCCGCACCCCACCCCCAGGCGGGCCCCCGCCCGTCCTGACCCACCACGAAGGAAGAGAGACATGAGCGCTCACAAGGACCGCGTCGTCCTGGCCTACTCCGGAGGCCTGGACACCTCCGTCGCGATCGGCTGGATCGGCGAGCAGACCGGCCGTGAGGTCATCACGGTGGCTGTGGACGTCGGCCAGGGCGGTGAGGACCTCGAGGTCATCCGCCAGCGTGCCCTGGACTGCGGCGCCGTCGAGGCCTACGTGGCCGACGCCCGCGACGAGTTCGCCAACGAGTACTGCATGCCCGCGCTCAAGGCCAACGCGCTCTACGAGGGCCGCTACCCGCTCGTGTCCGCCCTCTCACGCCCCGTCATCGCCAAGCACCTGGTACGGGCGGCCCGTGAGTTCGGCGCCTCGACCGTCGCCCACGGCTGCACGGGCAAGGGCAACGACCAGGTCCGCTTCGAGGTCGCCATCACCTCCATGGCCCCGGACATGGACTGCCTCTCCCCGGTGCGCGACCTCGCCCTCACCCGTGACGTCGCCATCGACTACGCCGAGAGGCACGGCCTGCCCATCGAGACGACCAAGCACAACCCCTTCTCCATCGACCAGAACGTCTGGGGCCGCGCCATTGAGACCGGTTTCCTCGAGGACCTGTGGAACGCCCCGACGAAGGACGTCTACACCTACACGGACGACCCGACCTACCCGCCGCTGCCGGACGAGGTCGTCATCCACTTCGAGCAGGGCGTGCCCACCGCCATCGACGGCACGCCGGTCACGCCTCTCCAGGCCGTCCAGGAGCTCAACCGCCGCGCCGGGGCCCAGGGTGTGGGCCGGATCGACATGGTCGAGGACCGTCTGGTCGGCATCAAGTCCCGTGAGATCTACGAGGCGCCCGGTGCCGTGGCGCTCATCGAGGCGCACCAGGCCCTGGAGTCCGTCACGCTCGAGCGCATGCAGCGCCGGTACAAGCGCCAGATGGAGCAGACCTGGGCCGAGCTGGTCTACGAGGCCCAGTGGTACTCGCCGCTCAAGAGGTCGATGGACGCCTTCATCGAGGACACCCAGCGCCACGTGACCGGTGACATCCGCATGGTCCTGCACGGCGGGCGCGCCGTCGTCAACGGCCGCCGGACGCAGACCGGGCTGTACGACTTCAACCTCGCGACCTACGAGACGGGAGACACCTTCGACCAGTCCTCCTCGCGCGGTTTCATCGAGATCTACGGCATGCAGTCCAAGCTTGCGGCCGCCCGCGACGTGCGCCTGGGCCTGGGCACCGGCTACTGAGACCGCGGCCCATCCCGGCCTGCACACCCCGGTGGGCGGGACGGGCGTGACGAGCCGGTTGCCTGCGCTGGACCCCCAAGGCTCCAGCGCAGGCAACCGGCTCGCCGTGCACTGTGGGCGGTGGTGACCAGGGGCTCTAGGCCGGCCGTCGGTCGCGGCTCACTGGACCGGATGGGGCACCTGGGCGCCGCCCTCGCTCGCCTCACCGGGGTGGCGGCGCAGCCAGCGTGAGTCGTCGTTGGCGTAGGCGTAGTAGCCGCCGATGAGCAGGCCACCGCCCACGAAGTTGCCCAGCAGCGCCACCCCGACGTTGCCCAGGGCCGGCAGGACCTCGATCCCGTGCGTCAGGCCGACGACGGTGAACAGCACCGTGTTGGCCACCGAGTGCTCGAATCCGAGGAAGGCGAAGACGAAGACGGCGACGATCATCGAGAAGATCTTGGACCAGTCCTCGCGGATGAAGCCGTTGTAGATGAGGAGCATGGCCAGGTTGATCATGAAGTTGCACAGGACCGCCCGCACGAAGAGGTCGGCGGTGCCCGAGGCCGATGACAGGTAGCCGAGCTTGGTCGCCACCGAGTGCAGGGCATGCTCACCGGTGGGGCCGTCCACGAGGGTGGACAAGCGGTACATGCCGGCGAAGACGAGCCCGCCCAGGAAGTTGCCGGCCAGGCACATGGTGAGCACCCGCAGCGCCCTCCACGCCGAGATGCGCTTGTAGTAGTAGCCGATGACCACCACCATCATGTTGCTCGTGAGCAGCTCGGACTTCGTGTAGTAGATGAAGACGAGGGCGGGGCCGAAGGCCAGGGCCCCGAACAGCCTGCCGACCCCCGCCAGTGAGGTGTCCCCGACGCGGATGCCGTCGAGGACACCGACGATGGCGTAGTTGACGACGTAGAAGACCGCCACGATCATGCCGGCCATGGCCGCACGCATGAGGTAGCGGTGAGCGATGGTCCCGGTCATCCGGGTCTTGGTCTCCAGCGCCTCGAGCACGGTGGAGATGAACTGCTTGCCTGGGAAGAGGGCATCTTGTTGCGCGGGCACCGACCTATCATGACATGAGAGCCGGGTCACATAGCAGGCCCTGTCTGTCTCACCTCCGTCTGCCTCACTCCCGTCTGCCTCACCCGTCGGTCGGCGTGCCCGGTTGGCGTGGTGCTCTGGCCCTGCCCAGGGCGGGAGCGCTCCTCCTGCCACGGATCTGACAGGTCACGGCGGGGCTCGGACCCGCGGCGGGGTGCGGACCGTTGAGGCGGTCGGCCGGGCGCATGGGCCATGATGAGGTCATGAGCCAGTCCTGCGACCAGCCTCGCGCCCTCGTTGCCCAGACCGCCTCCCGCCCATCGCAGCAGGCCCCGCAGCCCGCGGGCGTCAGCCTGTGGGGCGGCCGATTCACCGGCGGCCCGGCCGACGCCCTGGCGGCCCTGAGCGTGTCCACGCACTTCGACTGGCGCCTGGCGCGCTACGACATCGCCGGATCACGCGCACACGCCCGCGCACTGGCCGCCGTCGGCCTGCTTGACGACGCCCAGCTCACCGCCATGACCGCAGCCCTGGACCGCCTGGAGGAGGACGTCATCTCCGGCGCCTTCGCCCCCACCCCTGCCGACGAGGACGTGCACACGGCGCTTGAGCGCGGACTCATCGAGCGGGCGGGCGAGGACCTGGGCGGACGCCTGCGCGCCGGGCGCTCGCGCAACGACCAGATCGCCACGCTCATCCGCATGTACCTGCGCGACCAGGCGCGCCACGTCGCCGGACTCGTGCTCGACGTCGTGGACGCCCTCATCAACCAGGCCGCGCGTGCCGACGAGGCGATCATGCCCGGGCGCACCCACATGCAGCACGCCCAGCCCGTCCTCGTCGCCCACCAGCTGCTCGCCCACGCCTGGCCCCTGATGCGCGACGTCGAGCGCCTGGAGGACTGGGACGCCCGCGCCGCCGTGTCCCCCTACGGCTCAGGGGCACTGGCGGGCAACACGCTCGGGCTGGATCCCGACGCCGTCGCCGCCGACCTCGGCTTCGACGCCGCGGTGGACAACTCCATCGACGGCACCGCCTCCCGCGACGTCGTGGCCGAGCTGTCCTTCGTCCTGGCGATGACCGCGGTGGACGTCTCGCGCCTGAGCGAGGAGATCATCATCTGGAACACCAAGGAGTTCGGCTTCGTCACCCTCGACGACTCCTACTCCACAGGCTCCTCCATCATGCCCCAGAAGAAGAACCCGGATGTTGCCGAGCTCGCCCGCGGCAAGGCGGGACGTCTCATCGGCGACCTCACGGGACTGCTCGCCACCCTCAAGGCCCTGCCGCTGGCCTATGACCGGGACCTGCAGGAGGACAAGGAGCCCGTCTTCGACGCGGTGGACACCCTGGACATCCTCCTGCCCGCAGTCGCCGGCATGGTCGAGACCATGACCCTGCACCACGAGCGCATGGCCGAGCTCGCTCCTCAGGGCTTCTCCCTGGCCACGGACGTGGCCGAGTGGCTCGTCACCAAGGGCGTGCCCTTCCGTCAGGCCCACGAGATCTCCGGCGCCTGCGTGCGCGAGTGCGAGGCCCGGGGCATCGAGCTGTGGGAGCTGAGCGACGCGGACTTCTCCCGCATCGACGCGCGTCTGACGCCCGGCGTGCGTGCGGTGCTGTCCGCCGAGGGCTCGGTGGCGGCGCGCCGCGGCCACGGCGGCACCGCCCCGGTGCGGGTGGTCGAGCAGCTGGCCCGGGCCATCGAGCGCTCGGCGCAGCTGCGGGTCTTCGCCTGGGAGGGCTCCCTCCTGGACGGGCCGTCAGGGCCGTTGGGCTCCGGCGAGTGGGGCGCCGAGGGCGCGGCGCCTGGCGGCGAGGCCTGAACGGGCCGCCACCGTGGCGCAGCGCCCCTCGCGTGCCCCTGCCCCGCCGGAGGTCCTGGCGCTGCTCAGCGGTGACCCGGTCGAGGTCGGGCCGCGCCTGCTGGGCGCCCGCCTGACGGCCACGGGACCCGAGGGCGCCGTCACCGTGAGGCTGACGGAGGTCGAGGCCTACCGGGGAGAGGAGGACCCGGGCTCCCACGCCTTCCGTGGTCGCACGGCCCGCAACGCCTCCATGTTCGCGTCGGCCGGGACCATCTACGTCTACCTCACCTACGGGATGCACCACTGCGTCAACCTCGTGTGCGGGCCCGAGGGCCTGAGCCGGGCGGTGCTGCTGCGTGCCGGCGAGGTCGTCGAGGGCCTCGAGCTGGCGCGTCGCCGTCGGCCCACCGCCCGCACGGACCGCCAGCTCGCCCAGGGCCCGGCCCGCCTGTGCCAGGCGCTCGGGCTGACACGGGCCGACGACGGGGCCCGGCTGGGTGGGGCGGGCGCGCGCCTGGCCGTGGCACCGCCGTCCCCGGGGTGCGGCCCCGAGCCGACGAGGATCCGCTGCGGCCCCCGCACGGGGGTCTCCGGGCCCGGTGGCGATGGCGAGCGCTTCCCGTGGCGCTTCTGGATCGACGGTGATCCCACCGTCTCGCCCTACAGGGCGGCCGCGCCCCGAGGCCGGAAGGACAACCGGTGAGCCCGGGTGGGCAGGGGGAGCCCGGTGAGCGCTGAGACCTACTGGAACCACAACACGGCCTTCCACGGCGAGCTCGTCGCCGACGCCGCCCGTCGTGGAAGGCGGGCACTGGACGTGGGCTGTGGTGACGGCCTGCTGGTGGCGCGCCTGGCGCGGGTGTGCGAGGAGGTCACCGGGATTGACACGGACGTCGTCGCGCTTGCCCGGGCCCGTGCCCGCCTGGCCGGGCTCGACACCGCAACGGTGCGACAGGCAGACGTGCTGGATGCCGGTTGCGCGCCACTCGGGGTCTTCGACACCGTCACGTGCGTGGCGGTGCTGCACCACCTGCCGCTGGAGCGGGGGCTGGATCGCCTGGCCGCCCTGGCCGCCCTGGCCGCCCCCGGCGGCAGGCTCCTCGTCATCGGCCTGGCCACCAACCGCGGCGCGACGGACTGGCTGCTCAGTGGGCTGAGCGTGGTTCCTGTGCGCGCCGCCTCCTGCCTGCACCGCGAGACGCGCGATATCGGGGTGCGCACCGCTGCGCCGCAGCAGTCGCTGCGGCAGATCCGCGCCGCGGCCGCACGCGTGCTGCCCGGCTGCCGGGCGCGGCGCCGGTTCTGCTACCGGTACCCGCTCGTGTGGGACCGGCCGGCGGGGGCGGCATGACGGCGGCCCGTCGTCCGCCCGTGCCGGTGCGTGAGCTGCTGGGCGTCCTGCGCGCAGCGCTGGGGCCGGCACCGGTGTGGAGCGCGCAGACGCCTTTCGAGTACGTGTGCGGCGCCGTCCTCGTGCAGAACACCGCGTGGACGAGTGTCGAGCGCGCCCTTCAGACGCTGCGTGAGGTCACCGGCTTCGACGCCGAGCGGTTGCTGGCGCTGGCCGACGCCGAGCTGAGCGACCTCATCCGCCCGGCGGGTTTCATGCGCGCCAAGTCCCGGACGCTGCGCGCCTACGCCGCCTGGTCCCTGTCGGAGGCGGGCCGCAGCGCGACCGGGCTCGATGACGAGGCTCTGCGCGGGGCGCTGCTCGCCCTGCCCGGGATCGGCCCGGAGACCGCCGACGTCCTCGCCCTCATGGTCTTCTCCCGGCGCCGTTTCATCTTCGACACCTACGGGCGCAGGCTGCTGGCGCAGGCTGGTTACGCCGTCGGCCGTGACTACGAGAGCACCCGGCGGGCCCTTCAGGCACGCATCGACGCCGAGGCGTTGAGCCACGGCGAGCTCGTCGACATCCACGGGCTCATCCTCGAGGCCGGCAAGCGCGCCCGCGCCGTCGGCGGGTGGGAGGTCTACGGCCCGCGCATCGGGGTGGGGCCCGCACCATCGGTGCCCGACGGCGCTGCCCGGACGTGGCAGACTTGCGGCGCCGGAGCACAGGGTGCCGGACCCGGCTCAGCGGGACTCTGAGCGTCAACCACGGGAAGCGAGCCGATCGTGACCGATATCCTGGACGAGTTGCAGTGGCGGGGCCTCATCGCCCAGCACTCCGACATCGACGAGCTGCGCAAGGCTCTCGACGACGGGCCGCTCACCTTCTATATCGGCTTCGACCCGACCGCCGCCTCCCTGCACCACGGGCACCTGGTCGCGGTCAAGGTCATGCGCCACCTGCAGCTGGCCGGGCACCACCCGCTGGCGCTGGTGGGCGGGGCGACGGGCCTCATCGGCGACCCGCGCGCCAAAGGGGAGCGCTCCCTCAACACCAAGGACGTCGTCGCCGGCTGGGCGAGGTCGCTGCAGGCCCAGCTCGAGCACCTGCTGGACTTCGAGGGGGACAACCCCGCCCGCATCGTCAACAACCTCGACTGGACCGCCCAGATCAGCGCCATCGACCTGCTGCGCGACCTCGGCAAGCACTTCCGCCTGGGCACGATGCTCTCCAAGGACGTCGTCGCGCGCCGCCTGGCCTCGGAGGAGGGCATCTCCTTCACCGAGTTCAGCTACCAGATCCTTCAGGCCAACGACTACCTCGAGCTCTACCGGCGCTACGGCTGCACCCTCGAGCTGGGCGGCAACGACCAGTGGGGCAACATCGTCGGAGGGATGGACCTCATCCGCAAGGTCGAGGGCGCCAGCGTGCACGTGATGACCAACCCGCTCATCACCAAGGCCGATGGCACGAAGTTCGGCAAGTCGGAGGGTGGTGCCATCTGGCTCAACCCCGAGATGCTCTCGCCCTACGCCTTCTACCAGTTCTGGCTCCAGGTGGACGACGCCGACGTCGTGCGCTTCCTCAAGGTCTTCACCTTCCTCGACCGGGAGGAGATCGAGCACCTCGAGGCGGTGACGAGGGAGAACCCGAAGGCCCGCGAGGCCCAGAAGGTCCTCGCCCGCGAGGTGACGACCTGGGTCCACGGCGCGCAGGCGGTCCAGGCCGCCCAGGCCGCGACCCAGGCGCTGTGGGGACGTGGGGACCTGTCCGAGCTGGACGAGGCCACCATCCTGGCTGCCACAGCTGACCTTCCGACGGCGGAGCTGGTGGTGGGACAGTCCACCATCATCGACCTGCTCGTGGCCTCGGGACTGGACAAGGGACGCAGCGCCGCGCGCAAGACCGTGGCCGGAGGCGGGGCCTACCTCAACAACGTCAAGGTGGAGGACGAGGACGCCGTCATCACGGCGGACCAGCTGCTCGCCGGGGGCGTGGTCCTCGTGCGCAGGGGGCGTCGCACCCTCGCCGCCGCGCGGGCGGTGCGCTGAGGCCTGACACGGTGGGCGGGGTCACCATGATCCGGCTTGACCCCGCTCACCGTGGGCGCATAGGCTGTCCCCCGGCCTGAGTGCCCCGGAGCAATCCGGTGGAGCCGCGGGTCAGAACTGAAGAGAGCCACCTCGGAGAGACTGGGATCACGCGATCCTGATTTGACCGGAGGAAATCGGCTCACTAAAGTTCATCTGGCGCTTCCGGGGCGGACTTCGATCGTGATAGCGATCTGTTTCTCCGGTGGGTGTGTTGTTTGAGAACTCGATAGTGTGTCATGTTTTTTATGCCATAGTGGGTGTGCCTGCTGGGTCCTGGTTTGTTCTGGGGGTTGGTGGGTGCGCTTGTTTTGTTTTTGGTTTTGCTTGTGCCTGCCTGTGTGGTGCCTTGTTTTGGGGTGTTGTGTGGGTGGGTGCGGGTTGGGCCTGGTGAGATTTTTCTCTGTTTATGGTTGTTGCCTGGTGGTGTTTGTGCTGCTGGGTGGTTGTCATTGTTTGGAGAGTTTGATCCTGGCTCAGGACGAACGCTGGCGGCGTGCTTAACACATGCAAGTCGAACGGACTGCCTGCGGCTTTTGTTGTGGGTGGTGAGTGGCGAACGGGTGAGTAACACGTGAGTAACCTGCCCCCTTCTCCTGGATAACCTCATGAAAGTGGGGCTAATACGGGGTACTCTGGTCTGCCTGCATGGGTGGGCTGGGAAAGGTTTTTTCTGGTGGGGGATGGGCTCGCGGCCTATCAGCTTGTTGGTGGGGTGATGGCCTACCAAGGCTTTGACGGGTAGCCGGCCTGAGAGGGTGGACGGCCACACTGGGACTGAGACACGGCCCAGACTCCTACGGGAGGCAGCAGTGGGGAATATTGCACAATGGGCGCAAGCCTGATGCAGCGACGCCGCGTGAGGGATGACGGCCTTCGGGTTGTAAACCTCTTTCGCCAGTGAAGCAGCCGCCTTCTTCTTGGGGGTGGTGACGGTAGCTGGATAAGAAGCGCCGGCTAACTACGTGCCAGCAGCCGCGGTAATACGTAGGGCGCGAGCGTTGTCCGGAATTATTGGGCGTAAAGGGCTCGTAGGCGGCTGGTCGCGTCTGTCGTGAAATCCCTCGGCTTAACCGGGGGCTTGCGGTGGGTACGGGCCGGCTTGAGTGCGGTAGGGGAGACTGGAATTCCTGGTGTAGCGGTGGAATGCGCAGATATCAGGAGGAACACCGGTGGCGAAGGCGGGTCTCTGGGCCGTTACTGACGCTGAGGAGCGAAAGCGTGGGGAGCGAACAGGATTAGATACCCTGGTAGTCCACGCCGTAAACGTTGGGCACTAGGTGTGGGGGCTCTTTCCGGGGTCCCCGCGCCGTAGCTAACGCATTAAGTGCCCCGCCTGGGGAGTACGGCCGCAAGGCTAAAACTCAAAGGAATTGACGGGGGCCCGCACAAGCGGCGGAGCATGCGGATTAATTCGATGCAACGCGAAGAACCTTACCAAGGCTTGACATGTGGGCGGCGGGCGCGGAGACGTGCCCTCCCTTTTTGGGCGCCCTCACAGGTGGTGCATGGTTGTCGTCAGCTCGTGTCGTGAGATGTTGGGTTAAGTCCCGCAACGAGCGCAACCCTTGTCCCGTGTTGCCAGCACGTCGTGGTGGGGACTCGCGGGAGACTGCCGGGGTCAACTCGGAGGAAGGTGGGGATGACGTCAAATCATCATGCCCCTTATGTCTTGGGCTTCACGCATGCTACAATGGCCGGTACAGAGGGTTGCGATGCCGTGAGGCGGGGCGAATCCCTTAAAGCCGGTCTCAGTTCGGATCGGTGTCTGCAACTCGACACCGTGAAGTTGGAGTCGCTAGTAATCGCAGATCAGCAACGCTGCGGTGAATACGTTCTCGGGCCTTGTACACACCGCCCGTCACGTCATGAAAGTCGGCAACACCCGAAGCCCGTGGCCCTACGGGGAGCGGTCGAAGGTGGGGCTGGTGATTGGGACGAAGTCGTAACAAGGTAGCCGTACCGGAAGGTGCGGCTGGATCACCTCCTTTCTAAGGAGCCTCGTGTCCTGGTGGGCGCGTTGTCGGGGTGGGCCTGTTGGGGGTCCGCCGGGCGCGCCGCCTGGGGCTGGGACGCTATAGGCGTAAGAAGACCGGTCGTCCTGGCTGCCTCCTTCGTGGGGTGGTGGGGGCGGCCGCCCCGCGCCGCGTGGGCCTTCCTTGTGTGGGGGGCTGGTGGTGTGGGGGTGGCACGCTGTCGGGGTCTGGGGCAGTGCGCCCTGGTGGCCCCGGCCTGGTCTGGTCGCCTGCTGGTGGCTGGCTCCGGGTCGTGGGTGGGTTGGTTGTGAACTGTATAGTGGACGCGAGCATCTTTGATCTTTGTGCCGTGCGGGCCCGTGTTGTGCGGGTCCGTGCGTGTCTTGTTTGTTTTTATGAGCGTTCGGTGGATGCCTTGGCATCAGGGGCCGATGAAGGACGTGGTGGCCTGCGATAAGCCTCGGGGAGCCGGCTGACGGGCTGTGATCCGAGGGTGTCCGAATGGGGGGACCCGGCCGGGGTTGTGCCCGGTCACCCTCGCCTGAATTCATAGGGCGTGGGGGGTTACGCGGGGAAGTGAAACATCTCAGTACCCGTAGGAGAAGATATTCCGTGAGTAGTGGCGAGCGAAAGCGGAGGATGGTTAAACCGTGGTGGTGTGGCACCCGGCAGGGGTTGCCGCCGCGGGGTTGTGGGACGTGCTTTTCCAGTGCCTGCCGGTGCTGGGCGCAGTGAGAAACTGGTGCGGTAGCCGAACCCTCTGGGAAGGGGGGCCGTAGTGGGTGAGAGCCCCGTAGGTGAAACCGTGCCGGCTGTGTGGGCGCGCTCCCGAGTAGCACGGGGCCCGTGGAATCCTGTGTGAATCTGCCAAGACCACTTGGCTGCCTGAATACTTCCTGGTGACCGATAGCGGACGAGTACCGTGAGGGAATGGTGAAAAGTACCCCGGGAGGGGAGTGAAACAGTACCTGAAACCGGGCGCTCACAAGCCGTCAGAGCCCCTGTGGGTGATGGCGTGCCTATTGAAGAATGAGCCTGCGAGTTAGCGCCGTGTCGCGAGGTTAACCCGTGTGGGGGAGCCGTAGCGAGAGCGAGTCCGAAAGGGCGCCTGTGAGTGGCACGGTCTAGACCCGAAGCGGGGTGATCTACCCATGGCCAGGTTGAAGCACGTGTAAGAGCGTGTGGAGGACCGAACCCACTTAGGTTGAAAACTGAGGGGATGAGCTGTGGGTAGGGGTGAAAGGCCAATCAAACTCCGTGATAGCTGGTTCTCCCCGAAATGCATTTAGGTGCAGCGTCCCGTGTTGCCCGGCGGAGGTAGAGCTACTGGGTGGCTGATGGGCCCCACAGGGTTACTGACGTCAGCCAAACTCCGAATGCCGTCGGGTCGTAGCGGGGCAGTGAGACCGCGGGGGATAAGCTCCGTGGTCGAGAGGGAAACAGCCCAGATCGCCGGCTAAGGCCCCTAAGCGTGTGCTAAGTGGGAAAGGATGTGCGGTCGCGCAGACAACCAGGAGGTTGGCTTAGAAGCAGCCACCCTTGAAAGAGTGCGTAATAGCTCACTGGTCAAGTGATCGTGCGCCGACAATGTAGCGGGGCTCAAGCACACCGCCGAAGCCGCGGACCCGTCACGTGTTCCCCACCGGCGTGTTTGGCGCCTGGTCAGGGGTGGCGGGTGGTAGGGGAGCGTCCTGCACCGGCTGAAGCCCCGGGGTGACCCAGGGGTGGACGGTGCGGGAGTGAGAATGCAGGCATGAGTAGCGATACTAGGGTGAGAAGCCCTAGCGCCGAATGACCAAGGGTTCCAGGGCCAGGCTAGTCCGCCCTGGGTGAGTCGGGACCTAAGGCGAGGCCGACAGGCGTAGTCGATGGACGACGGGTTGATATTCCCGTACCGGCGAAGCACCGCCCATGCTGACGCGCGGGTGCTAACCCACGCCGGCGCCCACACTCGCCGCCGCTGCCGGCCTCGGTCGGTGGCGTGTGGTGGTGGGCGCGGGTCTGGGGACCCCCCGTGCAGGTAGGCAAGCGTGTTAACAGGGGTGACGCACAGTGGTAGCCTCCGCGGGCCTAATGGCTTGGCCCGTCCAAACGAGCAGCCCGCCGCCCAGGCAAATCCGGGTGGCTGCCCCCTATTTTCGGGGGCGAGGGTGAGACGTGACGGTGACCGGCGCATCGCGCCGGGAAGCAGGGTGATCCTGGGGTGCCGAGAAAAGCCTCGACGCGATGGTGCCAGCCGCCCGTACCCTAAACCGACACAGGTGGTCGGGCAGAGTATGCCTAGGCGCACGAGATAATCATGGTGAAGGAACTCGGCAAAATGCCCCCGTAACTTCGGGAGAAGGGGGGCCCGGACCTTGAGGCCCCGTGCGGGCTAGGGGGAAGGGCCGCAGAGACCAGGGGGAAGCGACTGTTTACCAAAAACACAGGTCCGTGCGAAGCCGCAAGGCGATGTATACGGACTGACGCCTGCCCGGTGCTGGAAGGTTAAGAGGAGCCGTCAGCCCCACCCGTGGGGTGAAGCGGCGAATTCAAGCCCCAGTAAACGGCGGTGGTAACTATAACCATCCTAAGGTAGCGAAATTCCTTGTCGGGTAAGTTCCGACCTGCACGAATGGCGTAACGACTTCCCCGCTGTCTCCACCATGAGCTCGGCGAAATTGCACTACGAGTAAAGATGCTCGTTACGCGCAGAAGGACGGAAAGACCCCGGGACCTTTACTACAGCTTGGTATTGGCGCCCGCCATGGCTTGTGCAGGATAGGTGGGAGACTGTGAGACGGCCACGCCAGTGGTCGTGGAGTCGTCGTTGAAATACCACTCTGGCTATGGCGTGCGCCTGAACCTCGGCCCGTGACCCGGGCCAGGGACAGTGCCTGGTGGGTAGTTTAACTGGGGCGGTTGCCTCCTAAAATGTAACGGAGGCGCTCAAAGGTCCCCTCAGCCTGGTCGGCAACCAGGTGTCGAGTGCAAGTGCACAAGGGGGCTTGACTGCGAGACCGACAGGTCGAGCAGGTACGAAAGTAGGAACTAGTGATCCGGCGATCCCGAGTGGGTGGGTCGTCGCTCAACGGATAAAAGGTACCCCGGGGATAACAGGCTGATCCTGCCCAAGAGTCCATATCGACGGCATGGTTTGGCACCTCGATGTCGGCTCGTCGCATCCTGGGGCTGGAGCAGGTCCCAAGGGTTGGGCTGTTCGCCCATTAAAGCGGTACGCGAGCTGGGTTCAGAACGTCGTGAGACAGTTCGGTCCCTATCCTCTGCGCGCGCAGGATACTTGAGAGGACCTGTCCCTAGTACGAGAGGACCGGGACGGACGAACCTCTGGTGTGCCAGTTGTCCCGCCCGGGGCACGGCTGGTTGGCTACGTTCGGCAAGGGTAACCGCTGAAAGCATCTAAGCGGGAAACCAGCCTCAAGATAAGGTATCCGCACCACCCCCGGGTGGTGGAAGGCCCCCAGCAGACCACTGGGTTGATAGGCCGGACGTGGAAGACCCGCAAGGGCCTGCAAGCCGACCGGTACTAATTGGCCGACACAAACAACACACACGCCCACGCCCAGCAGCGTGGCACACACAACCCTCACGCTCGCGTCCACTGTACGGTCATCAGGACCAACCCACACCCCACCCCCCACACCCAGCCACACGACAAGGCACAAAAGTGGGGGGCCGGACAGCCACACAACAGCACACCCCACCCAACCCCACCCCACACAACGGGCGCCGGGAGGGTGAGGGGACAAGCCCAATCAAGACGTCTCGGTGGTCACAGCGGGGGAGCCACGCCCGGCCCCATACCGAACCCGGAAGCTAAGACCCCCAGCGCCGATGGTACTGCACCCGCCAGGGTGTGGGAGAGTAGGACACCGCCGAGCACCAACCACACGGCCGCCCTGCCACCACAACCCCCACCACAACCCCCGGGGGCAACGGAAGGCAGGGCGGCCGCACCACACCCACGACACCCAACCACCACACACACCACAGGCCACCAGCCAGCACGGCCGC
>NZ_JBPPGD010000009.1:0-129040 GCF_051303165.1 Actinomyces sp. W5033
GACCGGCGCGCCCCGGACGCGCCGGTCGCACCGCCCCGTAGGCTGAGCAGGGACCCCGCGCAGGCCGGGGCAGAACCGGAGGAAACGTGGCACGCAGCGCTGAGAGCGTCGATCTTCTCAAGTGCTCCTTCTGCGGCAAGAGCCAGAAGCAGGTCAAGAAGCTCATCGCCGGTCCGGGCGTCTACATCTGTGACGAGTGCATCGAGCTGTGCAACGAGATCGTCAACGAGGAGCTGGGTGACTCCGGCGCGGGGGTACCCCTCGAGCTGCCCAAGCCGCAGGAGATCTTCAGCTTCCTCAACCAGTACGTCATCGGCCAGGAGAGCGCCAAGCGCGCCATGAGCGTGGCCGTCTACAACCACTACAAGCGTGTCCAGGTGCGTGAGCGCGCCGTCGCCGAGGGCGACGGCCTCGAGCTCGGCAAGTCCAACATCCTCCTGCTCGGTCCCACCGGCACCGGCAAGACGCACCTGGCCCGCACCCTCGCCCGCTACCTCGACGTTCCCTTCGCCATTGTTGACGCCACGGCCCTGACCGAGGCCGGCTACGTGGGCGAGGACGTGGAGAACATCCTCCTCAAGCTCATCCAAGCCGCCGACGGTGACGTCAAGCGCGCTGAGAAGGGCATCATCTACATCGACGAGATCGACAAGATCGGGCGCAAGAGCGAGAACGCATCCATCACCCGCGACGTCTCCGGTGAGGGTGTCCAGCAGGCCCTGCTCAAGATCATCGAGGGCACCACGGCCTCCGTCCCGCCCGGCGGCGGGCGCAAGCACCCCCACCAGGAGTTCCTGGAGATCGACACGACGAACATCCTGTTCATCGCCGCAGGGGCCTTCGCCGGCATCGAGGACATCGTCCGCCAGCGCCAGCGCAAGGAGTCCGGCGCCTCCTCCCTCGGATTCGGCGGGGTCCTCGCCCAGAGCGGCACGGAGGCCCTCACCTCCCAGGTGCGCCCGGAGGACCTGCACAAGTTCGGTCTCATCCCGGAGTTCATCGGCCGCCTGCCCGTCATCGCCACCGTCCAGGACCTCGGCGTGCCCGAGCTCGTGCGAGTCATGACCGAGCCGCGCAACGCCCTCGTCTCGCAGTACCAGTACCTCTTCAGCCTCGACGGCGTCGAGCTCGAGATGACACCCGAGGCCATCGAGGCCATCGCCCGCCTCGCCCTGGCCCGCAAGACCGGTGCCCGCGGACTGACCAGCATCGTCGAGGAGGTGCTCGGTGAAGCCATGTTCGAGGTGCCCTCGATGCCGGAGGTGGGCCGCGTCGTCGTGGACGTCGATGCCGTCTCTGGGCGCTCACGCCCCCGTTACGAGGCGGGCTCGGGAACCCTGACCTCCACCAGCAAGGGCGAGCGGAGCCGGACCGCATGAGCGTGCCAGCGCCCGGGAGCAGCCAGGAGCAGGAGCGCGCGCCTGCGCGCGGGGCGGAGCGCGTCGAGGGGCCGGCCACGGGGGTGCCGCCACAGCTGGCCGCCTACCGCGCCACCATCGACAACCTCGACGCCGCCCTCGTACACCTTCTGGCGGAGCGCTTCCGCTGCACCCAGCAGGTCGGCATGCTCAAGGCCGAGCTGGACCTGCCGCCCTCCGACCCCGCGCGCGAGGAGCGTCAGGTCAGGCGCCTGCGTGCCCTGGCCGAGGACTCCGGGCTCGACCCGGTCTTCGCGGAGAAGTTCTTCGCCTTCATCGTCGAGGAGGTCATCCGCCACCACGAGGCGATCCGCGACGCCCACGCGTCGGCCTGAGACACGCCTGGGCCATCGCCCGGCCGACTGGCCCTGGCGCTCACCGGCCCTGGGGGCGCCAGGGGTCAGCCGCGCGTGGTCGGGGCCGAGGGCACCTTGGTGTAGAGGTCGTCGATCTCCTGGGCGAAGCGTGAGACCGCCTCGGCCCGACGCACCTTGAGTGAGGGCGTCAGCAGCCCGTTCTCCACCGTGAAGTCAGTCGGCAGCACCGTGAAGGTACGAATCGACTCGGCGCGTGAGACCGCCTCGTTGGCGCGCGCGACCGCCTTCTCCAGGGCGGCGAGCACGCGCGGGTCCGTGGCGGCGGCCACGGGGTCCATCGGCTCCAGAGAGTGGGAGGACAGCCACAGGGGCAGCATCTCCGCGTCCAGGGTCACGAGGGCTCCGATGCACGGGCGGTTGTCGCCGACGACGAGCACCTGGCTCACGAGGGGGTGGGCCCGCAGACGGTCCTCCAGGATGGCCGGGGCGACGTTCTTGCCGCCGGCGGTGACGATGAGCTCCTTCTTGCGCCCGGTGATGCGCAGGTGCCCACCGGGCGCGAAGGAGCCGATGTCACCGGAGCGGAACCAGCCGTCCTCGGTGAAGGCCTCGGCGGTGGCCTGGTCGTTGCTGTGGTAGCCGCGGAACAGCCCGATGCCCTGGATGAGGATCTCGCCGTCCTCGTCCAGACGGATCCGGGTGCCCGGCAGCGGCAGGCCGACAGAGCCGATGAGGATGTCGTCGGGCGGGTTGACCGTGCAGGGCGCGGTGGTCTCGGTCAGGCCGTAGCCCTCGAGGACGACGACGCCGGCGCCACGGTAGAAGTGACCCAGACGCTCGCCCAGGGGCCCGCCGCCGGAGACGACGTGGCGCACCCGCCCGCCCATGAGGCCCCGCAGCGTGCGGTAGACGAGGCGGTCGAAGGCGGCGTGCTGGGCGCGCAGGGCGCGGCTGGGGCCCTCGTGCGTGTCCAGGGCCCGTGAGTAGGCGATGGCGGTCTTGGCCGCCATACGGAAGACCTTCTGCCTGGCACCCTGGGCGCGGGCGTCGGCAGCGTTGTAGATCTTCTCGAAGACGCGGGGCACTGCCACGACGAAGGTCGGGCGCAGGGTCGCCAGGTCAGTCACGAGGTTCTTGACGTCGGGGGAGTGGCCCAGCACGCCGTGGTCGGAGCAGACCACCGTGACCTCGATGAAGCGGCCGAGCACGTGCGCCAGGGGCAGGAAGAGCAGCAGGCGCACGTCCGTGCCGCCCAGGACCTCGGGCACGTGGGCGCAGGTGTTGTAGCCGATGCCCACGAGGTTGCCGTGCGTGAGCTCGGTGCCCTTGGGACGGCCGGTGGTGCCCGAGGTGTAGACGATGGTCGCCAGGTCCTCGCTCGTGAGCCCCGCGGTGCGCGCGTCGAGCTCGCAGTGGTCCACACCCTTGCCCTCAGCCATGAGGTCAGTGACGGCGTTCTTGGACAGGGTGAGGACCTCAAGCTCGTGCAGGCTCGTGCCGGGCTGGGCCGCCGAGGCCAGGGCACGCAGCATCGTCTCCATGGCCTCGTTCTCGACGATGGCCAGGCGCACGTGGGCGTCGGAGAGGATCCACTCGGCCTGCTCGGCGGAGGAGGTCTCGTAGACGGGGACGACGACGAGACCGGCCTCCCAGGCGGCGAAGTCCATCAGCGTCCACTCGAAACAGGTGTGCGCCATGATCGCGACGGTGTCGCCCGGACGCAGACCGCGGGCGACGAGTCCTGCGGCCACCTCACGCACCTGGGCGCGGAAGGCGGTCGCGCTCATGTCGCGCCAGCTGCGGCCCAGGGAGGACTTACGGGCAAAGAGGGTGCCGCGGGGGTTGCGGCGCACGCGCTCCGCCAGGGCCCAGGGGGCGGTCATACCGGTGTGGATGGGAACGAGCAGCTCGGTGGAGTACTCGCGGGCCGTGGTGGGGCGACGCCCCGTCGTCTCGGGAGCGGTGGCGGCAGTGGATTCGGTCATGACAACCAGTGTGGGCCCTGAACGGCTGTCATGGGGGCTGATGACCTGCAAGGTATCGGGGCCGGGTCCTGTGGAATCCACGGGAGCCGTGGCCAGCGGGGCGCGTGCCAGGACACGTGCCCCGCTGGTGCTCACACCTCCTTGGGACCCTTGCGGGTGGAGGCGTAGATGTCCGCCACGGCGTCGGCGTGCACACGCATGACGGCGGAGCGCTTGACCTTGAGCGAGGGCGTGAGCAGCCCGTTGGCCTCGGTGAAGTCCGTGGTGAGCACCCGGTAGGCGCGGATGGACTCAGCACGCGAGACGGCCCGATTGGCCCGCGCCACGGCCCGGTCGAGGGCGGCGAGCACCTGGGGGTGGCGCGAGGCCTCGACGACGTCCATCTGCTCGAGCCCGTGGTTGACGAGCCACTGCGGCAGCATCTCCTTGTCGAGGGTGATGAGCGCGGCGATGAAGGGCTCGCCATCGCCGACCACGACGACCTGGCTCACGAGCGGGTGCCCCCGCAGGCGGTCCTCGAGGACCGCCGGGGCGACGTTCTTGCCGCCGGCGGTGACGATGAGCTCCTTCTTGCGGCCGGTGATGCGGATCCAGCCGTCCTCGTCGATGGAGCCGATGTCACCGGTGCGGAACCAGCCGTCCTCGGTGAAGGACTCGGCGTTGGCGGCCGGGTTGTTGTGGTAGCCGGAGAAGACGCCCAGGCCCGTGACCTCGATCTCACCGTCGGCGGCCACACGCACCCGGTTGCCGCACACGGGCGGGCCCACGGTGCCGATCTTGTTGCGGATGTCGAGGTTGACGCTGGTGGGGCCGATGGTCTCGGTCAGACCGTAGCCCTCGAGGATGATGAGGCCCAGGCCCCGGTAGAAGTGGCCCAGGCGCTCTCCCAGGGGACCGCCGCCGGAGATCGCGTAGCGGGCGTTGGGGCCCAGGAGCGCGCGGATCGTGCGGAAGACGAGCCGGTCCGCCGCGGCGTGCTGCGCCTTGAGGGCCACGGAGGGGCCCTGGGGGGTGTCCAGGGCGCGCGAGTAGGCGATGGCCGTCTTGGCTGCCCAGCGGAAGATCTTGAGCCTGGCGCCCGACCCGGCCTTGGCGTCGGCGGCGTTGTAGATCTTCTCCAGCACGCGGGGCACGGCCAGGACGTAGGTGGGGCCGAAGGCCGTGAGGTCCGGCAGCAGGGTCTTGGGGTCGGAGTGCCCCAGGACGCCGTTGCCGGCCAGGGCCAGGGTCTGGAGGAAGCGTGCGTAGGAGTGGGCCAGCGGCAGGAAGAGCAGCAGGCGGGTGTCCTCGGAGAGCAGGACGTCCGGGATCCACCTCACGCCGTTCCACGCCAGTCCCGCCACGGTGCGGTGGGACAGCTCGACGCCCTTGGGACGGCCGGTGGTGCCGGAGGTGTAGATGATGGAGTAGACGTCCGAGGCGCGCACGGCGGCGGTGCGGGCGTCCAGGGCGGCGCGGCTGATCTCCGCTCCCGCCGTGGCCAGGTCCGTCAGGGCGTCGCGGTCCAGGGACAGGACGTCAACGCTGTGGGCGTCCTCGTGGGCCGTGGAGTAGGCGCTGATGGCCTGGCGGACGATCTCGGCCAGGGCGGTGGACTCGGTGATGATGAGCCTGAGGGCGGCGTCCTGGAGAATCCACTCGATCTGCTCGGCGGAGTCCGTCTCGTAGATGGGCACCGAGATCAGGCCTGCGCGGGCGATGGCCATGTCGAGCAGGGTCCACTCGTAGGAGGTGTGCGCCATGAGGCCGACGGTCTGCCCGGCCTCGAGGCCCAGGCCCATGAAGCCGGAGGCGATACGGGCAACCTCCTCGCCGAAGGAGCGGGCGCTGACTGCGACCCACGAGTTGCCGAGGGGGGACTTGCGCTCGATGATCGTGCGCTCGGGCGCTCGCTCGATGCGGTCGGCCAGCAGCCACGGGACCGTCCAGGACTCCTCGGGCTCCGCGATGAGGGGGCTGAGGGCGACGCCGTCGACCACCTGGGGTGAACCGGCGGCGGAGGGGGTTCCCGTGGACATAGGGGCGCGCTGCGCGGAGGTGTCGGTCATCCGCGCATTGTCTCAGCACCCGTCATGGCTGCGCACGGGGCGCACCGAGGAAAGTCCGTCTGGCTCTTGGAGGAATCGACTGAACGGGGACGGCGGGCGTGAGGCAAACCACAGCGCGCGAGGGGCGCGCCCGGTCCACCCGGGTGCGCCCCTCGCGCGCTCAGAGGCCCCGGCTCACCTCGCCGGCTTGGCCGGCGGCTCGCCCAGGACGTGCTCCGTGACGACGACGGCGGCGCCCGGCTCCTCGCCGTCGGCCGGGGCGGCCGGGGTGAGGGTGAGCGGCCCGGTGACCTTCGCGGCCTCGACCAGGTCCGCGCGCACGGCCTCGACCGCTGTCGCCAGGCCCGCGGCGACCACCAGGGTGACGGACTCCAGCGGCGTCTTCTGCGAGACCTTCGCCTCCGACTTGACCTTGCGCAGCGCGGCCAGCGCCAGGCCGGCGTGACCCACCAGCGAGGCGTCCACGCCGTCGGCCGCCTCACGCAGGGGGGTGGCCGACGGCCAGGCCGAGCGGTGCACGGAGCCGGTGCGGTACCAGGACCACACCTCCTCGGTGACGAAGGGCAGGAAGGGAGCCAGCAGGCGCACGAAGGTGTCCACGGCGACCGCCAGCGTCGTGCGCGCCGAGCGCACCGCAGCGGCCTCGTGCGTGCCCGAGGCGTTGTTGGCCCGCTCCTTGACGAGCTCGATGTAGTCGTCGCAGAAGGTCCAGAACAGGGACTCGGTGACCTCCAGGGCGCGGGCGTGCTCGTAGCCCTCGAAGGCGGCCGTCGCCGCCTCCACCACGTCCGCCAGGGCGGCGAGCAGGGCCCGGTCGATCTCCTCGGTCACCTCACGGGCGTCCAGGCTCGGCGCCGGCACGGCAGCCAGGGCGGCCTCGTCGGCGTCCCAGGGCACCCCCATCGACAGGGCGAACTTGGAGGCGTTGAGCACCTTGATGGCCAGGCGGCGGCCGATCTTGATCTGCGTCTCCTCGAAGGCCGGGTCGAGGCCCAGGCGGGCGGAGGACGCCCAGTAGCGCACGGCGTCGGAGCCGTAGGTGTCCAGCAGCCCCTTGGGGGTGACGACGTTGCCCTTGGACTTGCTCATCTTCTTGTGGTCCTTGTCGAGGATCCACCCGGAGATGCCCGCGTGCCGCCACGGCAGGGCCCCGAACTCGAGGTTGGCGCGCACCACGGAGGAGAAGAGCCAGGTGCGGATGATGTCCTGGCCCTGGGGGCGCAGGTCCATGGGGTAGACGCGCGAGAAGAGGTCCTCGTCGTCGAGCCAGCCGGAGACGAGCTGGGGCGACAAGGAGGAGGTGGCCCAGGTGTCCATGATGTCGAGCTCGCCGACGAAGCCGCCGGGCACGCCGCGCTGGTCCTCGCTGTAGCCGGGGGCCGGGTCCGAGGAGGGGTCCACCGGCAGGGCGGACTCGTCGGGGACGATGACCTCGTCGTACAGGGGCTGACCCTCGTCGTCGAGCCTGTACCACAGGGGGAAGGGGACGCCGAAGAAGCGCTGGCGTGAGATGAGCCAGTCGTTGTTGAGGCCCTTGACCCAGTTCTCGTAGCGCACGCGCATGAAGTCCGGGTGCCAGGCGAGCTCCTGCCCGCGCCCGAGCAGCTCGGTGCGCAGATCCGCACCCGAGGCCGGGTTGGTCCAGGCGGTGCCGCCGTTGCGGATGTACCACTGGCGGGAGGTGACGATCTCCAGGGGCTTGTCGCCCTTCTCGAAGAAGTTCGTCTGGCGCAGCGTCTTGGTGGGCTCGCCGCGCATCTCACCGGTGGCCGCCAGGCGCTCGACCAGCGCGGCGCGGGCGGAGAAGGTCGTCTTGCCGGCCATCTGGGCGTACATGGCGCGGCCGGCCTCGTCGGTGACCCACTCGGGGGTCTCGGTCTCCAGACGGCCGTCCTTGCGCAGGATGGCGCGCAGCGGCAGGCCCAGGTCCCGCCACCAGTCGATGTCGGTGGTGTCGCCGAAGGTGCAGCACATGGCAATGCCCGCGCCCTTGTCCTTCTCCGCGGCCGGGTGGGCCAGCACAGGCACCTCGACGCCGAAGACGGGGGAGGCGACCGTCTGGCCGAACAGCGGCTGGAAGCGCTCGTCGTCAGGGTGGGCGACCAGGGCCACGCAGGCCGGCAGGAGCTCGGGGCGGGTCGTCTCGATGCAGATGTCGGCGGTGCCCTGTGGGCCCTCCTCGATGGGGGCGCCAGCGGCCTTGGCGGCGGCGGCCGCCTCGGCGTCGACGACGTGGAAGGCCAGGCGGTGGTAGTGGCCGGGGTACTCGCGCGACTCGAGCTCGGCCTGGGCGACGGCCGTCTGGAAGGTGACGTCCCACAGGCCGGGGGCGGCGGCCTGGTAGGCCTCGCCGCGCGCGAGGTTGCGAAGGAAGGCCGCCTGGGCGACCTTGCGGGCGCGCGGGCCGATGGTCTGGTAGTTCTGCCGCCAGTCGACCGAGAGGCCGAGCTGGCGCCACAGGGCCTCGAACTGGGCCTCGTCCTCGACGGTGAGGCGCTCGCACAGCTCGACGAAGTTGCGTCGCGACACGGGCACCTGGTCCGCGGCCTTGATCGACTTGCCCTCACCACCGGTGTGCGGGGGCTCGAAGTCCGGGTCGTAGGGCAGGGTGGGGTCGCAGCGCACACCGAAGTAGTTCTGCACGCGGCGCTCGGTGGGCAGGCCGTTGTCGTCCCAGCCCATCGGGTAGAAGACGGACTTGCCGCGCATGCGCTGGTAGCGGGCGACGGTGTCGGTGTGCGTGTAGGAGAAGACGTGCCCCACGTGCAGGGAGCCGGAGACCGTGGGGGGCGGCGTGTCGATGGAGTAGACCTCCGCGCGCGCGGCGGAGCGGTCGAAGGCGTAGGTGCCCTCGGCCTCCCAGCGCTCGCCCCAGGTGGCCTCCAGGCCGTCGGCGCTGACCCTCGCGGGCACGCGGGGGCTGTGGAGCTCGGAGGGCAGGATCCGGGGGGAGTGCTCAGGTGCAGACATGGGCCCGATTCTGTCACGGGCCGACACTGGGCCTCTGGGCGGGCCGGGGCTGCCGCCCTGTGAGGTGGGCTACGGGTGCGAGGAAGAGAACCTCGCTGTGCACAGTTGCGGGAGCGGCGGCAGAAAGGGCGGCCCTCGGGCCGCCCTTTCACTCACACCGTATTGGTGCTTCGGCTATAGGCCACCAAGGCCCACGCGTTGACACAGATCATACTCCACAGTCTTCTCAGGTCTCAAGGGCGGTACTGGTCCCCGGCAGGGGCGTCTGCGCCTCCTTGTGCTGGTAGACAGCGAGTGAGAAGCGGCCGTCAGGTGACCGGAACCCGTCCAGGACGGACGAGGCGCCCATACGTGTGCGTATGTAGGCTGCTAGCAGAGCTTTGTGGTTGCTCGTCGAAGCGAGCCCGACGCTCGCACGGAACTCGAAGGCGGCGGCCGAGGTGAGCAAGTCCACTGCCTGGATGCCGTCAGATGACCGAGAGTCAAGACGTGCGACGTTCGCGACTGCGAGACGGCGCAGCCGGTGGTTGACGTTGTACTTGAGCTGTTCCTCGAACAACACGTGATCTGGGGTTGTGTAGCTGTCAGCGAGAACCGTGGCGATCTCGTGCGGACGGATGAGAGCGACGATGAGCTGCTCCGCCATCTTGAGATAAGCGTCCCACTGGTTCCCGAAGCGCTCGACAGGATCGTGCACCTTGCGGTCGGCGATGAACATGTAGAACGAGCTCTGTCCCTGGTTGAGGACAATATCCGCAAGACCTCGATACAGGTCCTGGTCCATGCGACGCATTCCTCCGAAATGGAACTCGTCGAAGAAGCGCTTCTGTGAGCGGTGCTTCGTCACGGCGCGCAGCATCTCGGAGGGTATGACGAGCTTGAGGGCGCCGATGGCGAAGAAGCGGTCGCCGGAGACAGACCCCGTCTCGTCGAGGAAGATGAGAGAGCACGGATGGTCGGGTGGCAGGCTCTTCTTGGAGGACAACGTAATTCCTGGGTGATGCGGGAGCCCGGGCAGGGGATGATCCTTGCTGGAGCGAAGGCTACCCGGTGTCGTGGGTCATACGTCTGAGATGGGGAGGCGGTTGTCGTCCGTGGAGCGCGTGTCCGCGCCCGGCGCGGGCACCGGCAGCAGCCCGCCCCCGCCGTGGATGGAGCGGCGCGACAGACCCCCCGACGTCCAGGACCGCGGCGGGGAGCGCACGAGTGGCAGACGGCGTTGGTGCCGACGGCCTGCGCCTGCTGGATGCTCGTGCCCAGCACATGGCTCATGGCGTCGAGCTCGTGGCAGGCCTTGTGGACGAGCAGTCCTCCTGAACGCGCCGACTCGGCGTGCCAGTCCTTGACGTAGTAGTCGCCGCCGTGGCCCACGAAGTGGTGGCACCAGGTGGCCTTGACCTCGCCGATCCTGCCGGCGCGGATGATGTCGCGCACGGTGCGCACGACGTTCATGTGGCGCATGCTGTGGCCGACGTAGAGCCTGGTGCCGGTGCGGTAGGCGGTGGTGAGCACGCGGGTGGCGTCATCCAGGTCGGTGGCGAGCGTGAAGCCGGAACGGGCTCCGACGCCCCCGACGCCGACGCGCAGCGTGCGGTGGGGGCCTGAGGGTGGTGGTCATGGTGGTGTGCCGGCTTTTCTCAAGCGTGGACAGGAAGAGTGAGGTGCCCGTGAGCGTGACGGGGAGCGGTCGCGGGGTACCGGTCAGCGCCTGGTCGGCGGCGGCCAGGGCGAGGTGGGTCGCTCCGACGACGCCAGCCGCCCAGCCGAGCGCGCTGACCTCCGCGGCGAAGGAGAGGGTGGAGGGGGGCCTCAGGGCGCTGAGCGCCTCCAGGACCCGGGTGACGGTGCCCCGGGAGGACACGGAGGAGGAGAAGACGATGGCGTCGGGATCGACGACGGCGCCGACGCTGGCGGTGGTGAGGACGGCACGGGTGACCCAGGAGCCGCTCACGTGGGTGTCCTCGTCCAGGTGCAGGGCGAGGAAGTCGGCGATCTCACCGGCGTTGAACTCGTGGCCACGGTGGATGGCACCGCCCAGGACGAGACCGGTGTGCAGCCCGCGGGCGAGCTGGACGAAGAGCAGGACCCCGTTGGGGCGGATGCGCCCCTGCTGGCGGCGGGCATGGAACTCGCCCAGGGCGGCGGCGTTGATGTCGTTGTCCACGACCGCGGGCACACCCAGCTCCGCACTCAGGCGCTCGGCGAGGGGGAAGCCTGTCCACACGGGCACGAGGTCGGTCTGCAGGACGGTGCTGCCACCACCGACCCTTCCGGTGGCGGAGGCTGCGACGGCGCGCAGCGGCCCGTGGCGGCCCAGCCCGGCGATCAGGCACCGGACGGCGTGGTTGACGGCCTCCAGGCGCTCCTGGGCGCGTGAGCCGGGCAGGGGGGACGGGCTGTGAGGCCAGGACGTGGCAGCGCATGCCGGCGGCGGCGACGAGGGCGGAGCCCGGCAGGAGGTCGAGGCCGACGACGAGGCCAGCCTCCGGGCACAGGTCCCAGGTGCGAGCGGGACGGCCGACCGCCTGCTCCTCGGGCACGGACTCGGTGGCGACTCCTGCGGCGGCGAACGCTGACAGGACCGCGGTGACCGTGGGAGGCGAGAAGCCGGTGGCGGCGGCCAGCGCGCTGACGGTGGCGGGCGCGCTGTGGCGCAGGGCGGCGAGGACGGCGTCGGTCTTGTCCGACGGGTCCTGGGGGCGACGGTGGAGGGGGCCGCGGCGCTGCGTGCTCATCCTTGAGCATTCCTCGTGGCCACCTGGGGTTGTGCACGTCACGAGCTGGAGAGGCAGGGGAGCTTTAGCAATGTTCCTTTCGTCATGCAACGTGCTTCGGTGGGGCGGGGTGGCGTCGCACCCAGAGCCCGTCTCAGGCGCCCAGCTCCTGGTCGCGCGCCACCGTCGCCCTAAAGCCCTCGATGACCGCGCTGGAGAACCCCGCCCGCTCCATCGCCACGAGCCCGGCGACCGTCGTGCCCCCCGGCGAGCACACGGCGTCCACCAGGTCCGCCGGAGTGCGGCCGCCCTCGGCCCTCGTGGCCGCCTGCACGGTCAGTGCCGAGCCGAGCACCGCCTGGGCGACGATGTCCACCGCCTGCACCTTGGGGACGCCCGCCAGGACGCCTGCCCGCGCCAGCGCCTCGATGAAGGTGAGGACGAAAGCGGGCGAGGAGCCCGCCAGGCCCACGAAGGCTGAGAAGTCCCGCTCCGCGATCCGGGTGGTGCGCCCCACCGCCCCCATGAGCCCCTCCGCCAGGAGCAGGTCCTGCTCGCCCGCCTGCGAGCCCGCTGCCAGTGCCGTCATCGACGCCCTCACGGCCGCCGCCATGTTCGGCATCGCCCGCACCACGCGCGAGCCCTCGGGCAGCAGCGCCTCCAGGCGGGCGAGGGGCAGGCCCGCGGCCAGGGAGACGACCAGCGCCTGGTGCTCAGCGAGCACCGTGCGCAGCGCTTCGAGCACCGCTGGCACGACGTGCGGCTTGACCGCGAGGACGACGACGTCGCTGGCGCGCACGAGGTCCGGCGCCTGCGCCACGTGCTCGACCCCCTGGTCGGCCAGCTCCTGGGCGAGGGCGGCGGCTGAGCCGTGCGCGCTGGTCACGAGCAGGCGCGTGGCGCCCGGGCCCCGGGTCAGTCCCGCGTCTACCGCCCCGCGCACGATCGCGCCCGCCATGCTGCCTGCGCCGATGAAACCGACCGCCGTGCCGGGCGGCAGCGCCGTGCCGGGGCGGCGGTCGGGGGTGCGGGGTGCTGCGGGCGTGGCTGGTGCTGCCTGGGAGGTCATGGCCGTCAGGCTACCGGCCGCCGTCGCGCCCGCGTGGGCGGCCCCGCGAGGCGGTGCGCGGCGCCTGCCGGCCGCTGCTCACAGGGCGGTGGTGATGAGGTACAGGCAGGAGGCCACCGTGAGCACGGTGACGATCCTGTTGAAGAGGTCCTGGTCCATGCGGGTGGCCAGCCGTCGTCCGGCGAGGGCCGAGGCCAGCACGACGGGCACCAGCACGAGGTCGATCCACAGGGCCTCGGGACGGATGACGCCCAGGGCGATGGAGAAGGGCAGCTTGACGACGTTGACGATGAAGAAGAACCAGGCCGAGGTCCCCAGGAAGGAGGTCACCGCGAAGTCTGAGGCCAGCAGGTACATGCTCATCACCGGCCCGCCCGCGTTGGCCGACATCGTCGTGAAGCCTGCCAGCGTGCCGTAGACCGCGCGTCCCACCCGACCCTGGACCCGCGGCGGCTGCGGGCGCCTCATGAGCACGAGCGTGACGGCGATGAGCACGAGCAGCAGCACGCCGATGAACACCGCGGTGAGCCGGTCCGGGGCCACCGCCAGGAAGGCGCTGCCCAGCAGCACCCCGGTGAGCACGCCGGGCACGAGCCGGCGCAGCGTGGCCCAGTCGGCGTCGCGCCGGTAGGTGGTGATCGCGACCATGTCCGCCACGAGCAGAAGCACGAGGATCGTCCCTGTGGAGGCCTTAGCCGGTAGGACCGCGGCGAACAGCGCCACCGCCAGCGTCGTCACCCCGGGCAGGGCAGTCTTTGACACGCCGATGGCGGCCGCACCAACGGCCAGCAGGACCCAGGCGCCTGGGGACAGGGAGGACAGCATGGTGCCAGCCTAGGTCTCCGCAGCGTCGACATCCTCCGTTTTGTCAGGACAACTTGGCTGTGCGTCCTGCGGTGGCGCCGTGCCCGCGCCTCAGGCGAGCACCGCCCAGCCCGTCGGCGGCAGCACCACGCCGCCGTCCACCGGCCGCGCCGGATCCAGCCCGTGCGCGCCGGCCAGCACCCGCCCCCTGCCGCCGGTGGGCAGCCACGCCTCGTGGTCCTCCAGGCTCAGCACGAGGACGACGCCCCCCGCCTCCTCCTGCGCGGCCACGCAGGAGCCCTCGCGCGGCCGCAGCGCCAGCGACAGGAGCCGGTTGTCCAGGTGCAGGCGCTCGATCACGGCGTCGTGCAGCCACGGCAGGCGCCGCCGCAGGGCGATGAGCTCGGCGTGCAGGTGACGCGTGGGCGCCCCCGGGCTGTGCTCGTCCCACTCCGCCGCGGGCAGCGGCGGGCGGATGGCGTCGTCACCGCCCAGACGCTCCTCCTTGACGGCCTCCAGCCCCTCCTCGTCCCCGTAGTACACCGCCGGCGTTCCCGGCAGCAGGAGCAGCAGCGCCAGGGCGTGGCCCAGCAGGCGCCGGCTGCCGACAGCGGAGGCGATGCGGGTCGTGTCGTGGTTGCCGACGAAGGTCCACGGCACGAAGCGCTCCAGCATCTCGGCGTGCCGCGTCAGCGTCCAGTCCAGCTCGTAGAGGTTGGCGTCCGCCAGCGAGTGCCACACCGCCTGGCGCAGCTCGTACTGCGTCACGGCGTCCATCCCCGAGGCCTGCACCACGCCCGCGTAGTCGCCGTGGATCACCTCCCCGTAGACGTACACCTGCGGGAACCAGGCCCTGACCCGGGGCAGCACCGAGCGCCAGAACACCGGGTCCACCGCGTAGGCGGCGTCCAGGCGCCAGCCGTCCACCCCGCGCTCGCACCAGTGCTCCATCACCCCGGCCACGAGATCGGCCACCTCGGGTGAGGCGTGGTTGAGGGCAGGCAGCCAGTCCTGGCCCTCGAAGCGCTCGTACCCGGGCGCCGTCCCCGGCGCCCACGCCTGCTCGCCGCCCGGCCAGGTGAGCCGGTACATCCTGGCGCCGGCGCTCGAGGGCCCCTCCTGCGCCAGGCGGGCGAAGGCCGGGTGGGCGATGCCGGTGTGGTTGAACACGCCGTCGAGCATGACCTTGACGCCGCGCGCGTGGGCCTGGCCGATGAGCGTGAGCAGGTCCTCCTCCGTGCCCAGCCGCGGGTCCACCCGCAGGTAGTCCACCGTGTCGTAGCCGTGTGACATCGAGTCCAGCACCGGCCCCAGCTGGAGCACGTTGGCCCCCAGCCTCACGAGGTGGTCCAGCCACGGCACGAGCCGCAGCAGACGGTGCTCGCCCGCTGCCGCCCCGGCGGGGGAGGACGGGTCCGCCGGGTCCCCCTCGGGACGCAGCGCCTGGGCACCGACCGCCCCCAGTGGGAACACGTGCCAGGCGATCGCGTGGCGCACCCAGGCGGGCTCGTGCGGAACGAGGGGGACGGCGTCGTCGCTCATCGGGCCAGAATACGGCCATGACCCCTTCCACCACCGCCGCCCGCCGCGCCCTCGTCACCGGAGCCTCCACCGGCATCGGGGCCGCCACCGTCCGCCTCCTGGCCGCCCACGGATGGGAGGTCGTCGCCACCGCCCGCCGCGTGGAGCGCCTGGCGGCCCTGGCCGCCGAGACCGGTTGCCAGTGGGTGGCCGCCGACCTCCAGGAGCAGGGCGACATCGACCACCTCGCCGAGCGGGTCCTCGACGGCGGGCGCCTGGACGCCGTCGTCAACAACGCCGGAGGGGCCCTGGGTGCTGACCTCGTCGCCGACGGCAAGGTCGAGGAGTGGCTGACCATGTACGAGCGCAACGCGCTCGCCGCCCTGCGGGTGAGCCAGGCCTTCCTGCCCGCCCTGCGCGAGAGGGGCGGGGACCTGCTCTTCCTCACCTCGACCGCCGCCCACGGCACCTACCCCGGTGGGGGCGGCTACGTCGCCGCCAAGCACGCCGAGCGGGTCATCGCCACCACCCTGCGCCAGGAGCTGGTCGGCGAGCCGGTGCGCGTCATCGAGGTCGCCCCCGGCATGGTCGCCACCGAGGAGTTCGCCCTCAACCGCTTCCACGGGGACCGGGCCCGCGCCGAGGCCGTCTACGCCGGGGTCGCCGCGCCCCTCGTCGCCGAGGACGTCGCCGAGTGCGTCGTGTGGGCCCTCGAGCGCCCCTCCCACGTCAATATCGACTGCCTCGTCGTGCGCCCGCGCGCCCAGGCGACCAACACCCTCGTGGCCCGCGGCTGAGCGGGGCGCCCGGCTCGGCCGGCCCGCGCCGGGCGTGCCGACGCGGGCCGGGCGTGCCGACGCGGCCGGGCGTGCCGACGCGGCCGGACGTCGCGGTGGCGGTGTGTCCAAGCCGACGCCCCGGCGCGCCGGCCCCGGCTGGCCCGCGCTCGCGGCCCCTGGCTACACTCCCGGCAACCAGGCAGTGACCCGGCCGGGTGCGACGCACCCGGGCATCACCGGCGAGCCTCCCGGAAGAACAGGCCCTTGGTGCCCCACTAGACCCGGGCGGGAGGGGCCCGCACAGCCCCCAACGAAGCGGCCCTGCGCCGCCGCCACCGGCGGCACAGGGCAAGCGAGGTGGTACCGCGGTACCGCCGCCCCACGGGGCGGTCGGCGTCGTCCTCGTGACACTCAGACGTTCACGAGAGGCACACACCCATGGCACAGTCCGCACCGGCCGCCGGCGACTCCTTCCACCCCCGGGGATACCCTCTGCACCGCGACGGCCAGGGCGTCAACCCCTCGCCCTCCTTCCCGGCCATCGAGGAGGACGTCCTGGCCTACTGGAAGGCCGACAACACCTTCCAGGCCTCCATCGACAACCGTGACGAGACCTGCGACGAGTTCGTCTTCTACGACGGCCCGCCCTTCGCCAACGGCCTTCCCCACTACGGCCACCTGCTGACCGGCTACGTCAAGGACGCGGTCGGCCGCTTCCAGACCCAGCGCGGCAAGCGCGTCGAGCGCCGCTTCGGCTGGGACACCCACGGGCTGCCCGCCGAGCTCGAGGCCCAGCGCCTGCTCGGCATCGACGACGTCACCGAGATCACCCGCCCCGGCGGCATCGGCATCGAGAGGTTCAACGAGGAGTGCCGCACCTCCGTGCTGCGCTACACCAAGGAGTGGGAGGACTACGTCACCCGCCAGGCGCGCTGGGTTGACTTCGACAACGACTACAAGACCCTCGACCCGCACTACATGGAGTCGGTGCTGTGGGCCTTCAAGCAGCTGTGGGACAAGGGCCTGGCCTACCAGGGCCACCGCGTCCTGCCCTACTGCTGGCACGACCGCACTCCTCTGAGCAACCACGAGCTCAAGATGGACGACGACGTCTACCAGGACCGTCAGGACAACACCGTCACCGTGGGCCTGCGCCTGGTCGAGCGGCTGAGCGACCTCCCCGCCGCCGACGGCACCGACCGGCCCGAGCTGGCCCTCATCTGGACGACGACGCCCTGGACCCTGCCCTCCAACTCCGCCGTCGCCGTCGGGCCGGAGGTCGAGTACAGCGTCGTGCGTGTGGGCGCCGACCTCGACTCCCCCCTCGCCGGCCAGGACGTCATCATCGCCAGCGAGCTCGTGGGCGCCTACGCCCGTGAGCTCGGCGAGGAGCCCGAGGTCCTGTCCACCCGCCCGGGCCGCGAGCTCGAGGGCCTGGCCTACCACCCGATCTACGACTACTACGACGACGAGGCCCACCGCGCCGAGGGCGCCGCACCCGGCCCCGCGGCCTGGACGTTCCTCCTTGCCGATTACGTCACCACCACCGACGGCACCGGCCTGGTCCACCAGGCCCCCGCCTTCGGTGAGGACGACATGCTCATCTGCCAGGCCTACGGCATCGGCACCGTCATCCCCATCGACGACGGCGGCGTCTTCACCTCAGAGGTCCCCGACTACGCCGGCACCCAGATCTTCGACGCCAACAAGCCGATCATCGCCGACCTGCGCGACGGCACCGGGCCGCTGGCCCGCCGCGAGGAGCACCAGCGCGCCGTCCTCGTGCGCCAGGCCTCCTACGTGCACTCCTACCCGCACTGCTGGCGCTGCCGCAAGCCGCTCATCTACAAGGCGGTCTCCTCGTGGTTCGTGCGCGTCACCGCCATCCGTGACCGCATGGTCGAGCTCAACCAGGGCATCGACTGGTACCCCGCCCACATCAAGGACGGCATCTTCGGCAAGTGGCTGGCGGGTGCCCGCGACTGGTCCATCTCGCGCAACCGCTTCTGGGGCGCCCCCATCCCCGTGTGGGTCAGCGACAACCCCGACTACCCGCGCACCGACGTCTACGGCTCCTACGCCGAGCTCGAGGCCGACTTCGGGGTCAAGGTCACCGACCTGCACCGGCCCTTCATCGACACCCTCGTGCGGCCCAACCCGGACGACCCCACCGGCCAGTCCACGATGCGCCGCATCCCCGACGTCCTGGACTGCTGGTTCGAGTCCGGCTCCATGCCCTTCGCCCAGGTGCACTACCCCTTCGAGAACGTCAACTGGTTCGAGTCGCACTACCCGGGCGACTTCATCGTGGAGTACATCGGCCAGACCCGAGGCTGGTTCTACACCCTGCACGTGCTGGCCACGGCGCTGTTCGACCGTCCCGCCTTCACCTCCTGCGTCTCCCACGGCATCCTCCTGGGCAACGACGGGGCGAAGATGAGCAAGTCGCTGCGCAACTACCCGGACGTGTCCATGGTCCTCAACCGCGACGGGGCCGACGCCATGCGCTGGTTCCTCCTGTCGGCGCCGGTGATGCGCGGAGGCAACCTCGCCGTCACCGACCAGGCGATCCGCGACACCGTCCGCCAGGTCCTCCTGCCCCTGTGGAACACCTGGTACTTCTTCGCGCTCTACGCCGGCCGGGCCGAGGACGGCGCGGGCTACACCACCCAGGGCGTGGACCTCGACGACGCCAGCCTGTTCGGCCCGCGCGGACGCCTGGACGTCATGGACCGTTACGTCCTCGCCCGCGTCAAGGACCTGACGCAGACCGTCGGCGCGCAGATGAGCGCCTACGACATCACCGGTGCGACCGCCACCGTCCGCGAGTTCATCGACGTGCTCACCAACTGGTACCTGCGCACCTCGCGCACGCGCCTGACCAGCGCCGACGCCGCCGTGGCCCGCCCGGCCTTCGACACGCTCGCCACCGTGCTGCGCGTGCTCACCGAGGTCATGGCCCCCCTCGCCCCGCTCGTGAGCGAGGAGATCTGGCGCGGCCTGACCGGCGGGCGCTCGGTGCACCTGACCGACTGGCCGACGCTGCCCGAGCACGTCGCCGACCCCGCCCTCGTCAGCGCCATGGACGAGGCCCGCGACGCCGTCTCGGCGACCCTGAGCCTGCGCAAGGCTGAGAGGCTGCGCGTGCGCCAGCCGCTGCGCAGCCTGACGGTCGCCACGGCCGACCCCGCCGGCCTGGCGCCCTTCCGTGCCCTCATCGGCGAGGAGGTCAACGTCAAGGAGGTGCGGGTCCTGGACGCCGCCACCGCCGGCTACGAGGTGAGCGAGGAGCTGACCCTCAACCCGCGCGCCTTCAGCCCCGAGGTCCGCAAGATGACGAGCCGCCTCTTCGCCGCCGTCAAGGCGGGGGAGTGGACCCTCACCGAGGACGGCGACGTGCGCTTCGACGAGCTGCTGCTCGACGGCGTGCCCGTGGTCCTCGAGGCCGAGGACTCCGCCTTCACCCTCACGAGCCGCATCGACGTCCGCGACGAGTCACTGTCCGCCGCGATGCTGGCCTCGGGCGCCTTCGTCGTGCTCGACACGGCGCTGGACGAGGAGCTCGAGGCCGAGGGCTGGGCCCGCGACCTCATCCGCCTCATCCAGGACGAGCGCAAGGCCTCCGGCCTGAGCATCGGTGAGCCTGCCGTCGTGACCCTCACGGTCCCGGCGGAGCGCCAGGCCTGGACCGGCGCGCACCTGAGCCTCATCGCCTCCGAGACGATCTGCTCCGTGCAGGTCGTCGTGGGCGAGGGCGAGGCGAGCGCGACGGTGACCCGGGCCTGAGCGCGCCACGCGCGCACGCACGCACACGAAGGAGCAGCATGGACAAGCACGAGGGCGCCGCCTTCGGCATCCCTGAGGGGGCCAGCGGCGAGGAGGTCGTCGACGCCGTCTTCGGTGACGGCCTGCACGAGGGCGGCCTGGCGGCCCTGCGCCGCCAGGCCACGGGGACCGAGGGCGTGGACCCGGAGCTCCTGCCCTACATCGAGGCCGCCGACGCCCCCGACCTGTCCGTCACCGACGTGCGCGAGGCCGGGGCCGATCAGGCCGGGCGCCTGGCCGAGCAGGACGCCGAGGACCTTCAGGCCCTGCGCGAGCTCGTCGCCCGCAACATGCTCGGCGCCGACAGCCTCGACCAGCTCGACGCCCTGCTGGCCGAGGTCGATGAGGACGGCTCCGACGACTGGGAGCAGTGGGACAGCGTCCTGCCGGACCCGCCCGACGAGCAGCAGGCGCACCGGGCCTCGCTGCGTGCCGCCGCGCGAGCCGTGGAGGTCAGCGCCCGCATGCGCCAGGTCGAGGCCGAGATCCTGGCGCGCGCGCCCGAGCACAGGGTCCAGCCCTCCCTGTCCCGGGTCGAGGCCGTCCTCGACCTCCTCGGCCACCCCGAGCGCGCCTACCGGGTCGTCCACGTCACCGGCACCAACGGCAAGACCTCCACGGCCCGCATGACCGAGCGCCTCCTGGCCGCCACGGGCATGCGCACCGGGCGCTTCACCAGCCCCCACCTGGCCACGATCCGCGAGCGCATCAGCCTCGACGGCGAGCCGGTCAGCGAGGAGGGCTTCATCGCCGCCTGGGAGGACGTCGAGCCCTACGTGCGCATGGTCGATGAGCGATCGGTGGCAGAGGGCGGGCCCCGCCTGAGCTTCTTCGAGGTCCTCACCGTCATGGCCCTGGCCCTCTTCGCCGACCACCCGGTGGACGTCGCCGTCATCGAGGTCGGTATGGGGGGCACCTGGGACTCCACGAACGTCGTCGCCTCGCAGGTCGAGGTCATCACGCCCATCGGGCTGGACCACGCGGCCTGGCTGGGAAGCACCCTGCGCGAGGTCGCCCAGAACAAGGCCGGCATCATCAAGGACGGCGCGACCCTCGTCACCGCCGTGCAGCCTCCCACGGCGCAGGAGGTCATCGCCGCGGCGGCCGCGCAGCACGGCGTCGTGTGGCGTCGTGAGCCCGACCCGGAGGAGGACCCCCAGGCGCCCGGCGCGGGCACCCTGCGCGTGCTCGACCGCACGCTCGCCGTCGGCGGGCAGATGGTGAGCCTGGCGACCTCCGCCGCCGTCTACGAGGACGTCTTCATCCCCCTGCACGGGCACTTCCAGGCGCACAACGCGCTGCTGGCGCTGGCTGCCGCCGAGGCGGTCTTCGCCGGGCGGCCCCTGCCCGCCAAGGTGGTTGAGGACGGCTTCGCCTCGGTCACGAGCCCGGGCCGGCTCGAGGTGCTGCGCTCCTCCCCGACGGTCCTGGTCGACGCCGCCCACAACCCGCACGGGGTGGGCGCCCTCGTGCCGGCGGTCGAGGAGGCCTTCGGCTTCCAGCACCTCGTGGCCGTCATGGGCATCATGGCTGACAAGGACGCGGAGGGTGTGCTGTCCGTCCTCGAGCCGGCCACGGACGCGGTCGTGGTGGTCCCGGTGGACTCCCCGCGGGCGATGGACGTCGAGGCGCTGGCCGCGACGGCGCGCGAGGTCTACGGCGATGACCGGGTGGTCGTCGCGCAGGACCTGGCCTCCGGCATCGACCAGGCGGCCAGGCTCTCGGAGGGCTCCGGGGCGCCCCTGACGGCCTCCGGGGTGCTCGTCCTGGGCTCGGTGGTGCTCGCCGCCCAGGCGCGCGCGCTCTTCGGCCGGGCTTGACCCCGCCACGGACCGGGCCCGGGTCTCCAGCCGCCGGGGGCGGTCATGGAACAATGGGCGCAGCCACGCGCGTGAGCGCCCACCGTCACCGTCGAAGGAAGCACCATGCCTCTTGACGCCTCCTGGGCCGAGTCCTGGATCCGCCTGTCCGCGCAGGCCGTTGCCGAGCACCGTGAGGAGCTCACCGCCCTCGACACGGCCATCGGCGACGGCGACCACGGCACCAACCTCGACCGTGGCCTGCGCGCCGCCGTGACAGCCCTGCAGGACGCGGGCGAGCTGCCCACGCCGGGGGCGGTCCTCAAGCGCGCCGCGACAGTCCTCATCTCCACGGTGGGCGGTGCCGCAGGCCCCCTCATCGGCACGGCCTTCCTGCGCGCGTCCCGCGAGGCCGACGCGCCCGTGCTCGACGCGTCGGGCACCGCCCGGATGGTCGTGGCCGCCTGCGAGGGAGTCCTCGCCCGGGGGCACGCCGAGGTGGGGGACAAGACGATGGTGGACGCCTGGACGGCCGCCGCCCGCGCCGCCCAGGAGGCCGTGACCCGGGTGGGTCAGTCCGCCGACGCCCCGGCTGTGGTCCTCGAGGCGGCCGCAGGGGCCGCCGCCGCAGGGGCAGCCGCCACTGAGCCGATGCGGGCGCGCCGAGGCCGGGCCTCCTTCCTGGGCGAGCGCTCGCGCGGGCACCGGGACCCGGGCGCCGAGTCCACCTCCCTCATCCTGGCGGCCGCGGCCCGAAGCGCCCGGCAGGCCTGCGAGGTGAGGGGTTGAGACGGTGACCGCCCTGCCCTCCTGCGCCGAGCGCGCCCGCCAGGCCCCCGACGGCCACCACGCCTCGCACGAGCGGCCCTCGCCCCGTGACGGCCGGCCCCTGACGGCGGTCCTCGTCGTGTCGCACTCGGTCCAGCTGGCCGAGGGCGTGGGGGAGATCATCACCCAGATGGCCCCGCAGGTCCTCGTGCGGGCAGTGGGAGGCGGCCCCGACGGCGGAGTCGGCACCGATCCTGCAGCCGTGGAGGCCGCGGTGCGCGAGCTGCTCGAGGCGGGCCACGAGGTGCTCATCACCACGGACCTCGGCAGCGCCCTCATGGTCGCGCAGATGGCGGTCGAGACGGTCCTCGCGGAGGAGGGCGCGCCGGGCCCAGGTGTGGACGGGGCCCAGCCCGCGGTCGTCGTCGACGTCCCGGTGGCCCAGGGCAGCCTGGCCGCCGCGGTGGAGGCCTCCTGCGGGTCGGGCGCCACAGCCTGCGCCAGGGCGGCCCGCACGGTCATGGCCCTGTGGGACGACGCCGCCCGCGCCCACGCGCCTGCCCCGCAGCAGGAGCCGGCCGCCTCGCGCCCGCTGTACGTCAGCGACCCGGCCGGTCTGCACGCCCGGCCCGCCGCCCAGCTGGCCGTGCTCCTGGAGGCCGAGCGCTCACACCTGTGGATCGAGGGACGGCCCGCCACGACGCTGGCGCAGCTGCTCGTCACCGGCGTCACCGGCGCGGGCAGGGTCGAGGCGACGGCCGTCGGCCCCGACCCCGCCACGACCCTTGAGCGCGTCCAGCGCCTGCTGGCCGGTGAGGTGGGCCCCGGTTCCGGGCGGGTCCCGGATGCCGCTGACGAGCCGCCCGGGCAGGGCGCGGCCCCGCTGTCACCGCGGCCCTGAGCACGCGCGGTGACGGCCTGCGCCGCCCCGGCGCCTGTCCAGGCCGCGGGCAGGCAGCCGGCCGGGCCAGGCCGGGGCTAGGCTGCGCCGCGTGAGTGAGCGCAGCGGCACCCGGCGCATCGGGCCTCGACGCCCTCGCGCACAGCTCATGGCCCTTGCCCTGGCCTCCTTCCTCGCGCTCGCGGCCTGCGCCGAGCTGCTCGAGCTGCCCGGCCTGTCCTACTCGCTCATGCTGGGCACCTGGGGCCTGGACATCCTCCTGGCTCTGCTGCTCCTGACGCTCCTTGCCACCGCCTGCGCCCTGCGCCCCCACCGGGCCGGGCGCTCACCCGCCGGCCCCGGCACCCGGCTGCGTGCGGCCACCGCGGCGCTGCTCGCCCTGGCCACCGCCGTCACCGGGGGCGTCGCAGCCGCCCAGCTCTCCTACGTCACCGCCCAGGGCACCGACATCGACCTGCTCGCCCTGACGGGCCTCGGCCAGGCCGGCTCCGCACCCGACCGCGAGCCGGTCGTCCTCGACGACGCCGAGACCGGCCAGCTCCTGCGGGCCGGCGTGTGGTACCCGCGTGGCGCCGACGGCACGCCCCAGACCCCCGACCAGGTGCGCTCGGCCCACCCCGAGGGCGTGCCCGTCGTCGTCCTCGTCCACGGCGGCGGCTGGTCCAACGGCGATCGGCTCAACCCCATGACACGGGGACAGGCCGACTGGCTCGCCCGGCAGGGCTACCTGGCCGTCGCCGTGGACTACCCCCTGTCCACCACCGGCCTGCCCACCTGGCAGCTCGCCGAGTCGCGCACCGCCTGCGGCCTGGCCTGGGTCGGGGCGCACGCCAGCCAGTACGGGGGCGACGCCCAGCGCCTCGCCCTCGTCGGTGACTCCGCCGGAGGCCACCTCGCCCTCGCGCTGACCTACCGTCAGGCCCTCGGGACCCTGCCCGAGCACCCCGCCGCCTGCGGGGGTCAGGTCCCCGGCATCGACGCGGTCCTCACCGAGTACCCCATCGCCGACCCCGTCGGCTTCCACGACAACACCGACCTCGTCATGGGGCCCTTCGTGTCCGAACGGGCCCAGCGCTACACCGGCGGCACCCCCGACGAGGTCCCCGGGCGCTATGAGGCCATCGACCCCGTGGCGCTGCTCAGGCAGGTGGCCGACGCCGGGCTCGCTCAGTCCCTGCCACCCACCCTGGTGGTCGCCGGGGAGCGGGACCACGTCGTCCCCGTGGCCGGGACGCTCGCGCTGGACGCCGAGCTCAACGGCGCCGGCGCCGCGCACGAGACCCACGTCGTGCCCTACACCGACCACGTCTTCGACCTCAACCCGGGCTCAGCCGTCTCCCAGATGTGGCGTCACCGGTCCCTGGTGGTCCTCCGGGAGGCCGGGCTGGGGCTGTGACCCTGGGGCGGGAGCCCCGGAGCGCCCGCTGCCGCCCGACGGCTATCGTGGCCCCGTGCACCTCAAGACGTTGACGATGAAGGGGTTCAAGTCCTTCGCCTCGTCCACGACCCTGCGCCTGGAGCCCGGCATCACCGCCGTCGTCGGACCCAACGGCTCGGGCAAGTCCAACGTCGTCGACGCCCTCACCTGGGTCATGGGTGAGCAGGGCGCCAAGAGCCTGCGCGGCGCCACGATGTCGGACGTCATCTTCGCCGGCGCCGGATCACGCCCCGCCCTGGGCCGCGCGGAGGTCTGCCTCACCATCGACAACACCGACGGCGCCCTTCCCATCGACTACAGCGAGGTCACGCTCACCCGCACCCTCTTTCGTGGCGGAGGCTCCGAGTACCAGATCAACGGCAGCCCCTGCCGCCTGCTCGACGTCCAGGAGCTTCTCAGCGACACCGGCCTGGGCCGCCAGATGCATGTCATCGTCGGCCAGGGCCAGCTCGACGCCGTCCTGACGGCGAGCCCCGAGGAGCGCCGGGGCTTCATCGAGGAGGCCGCCGGCGTCCTCAAGCACCGGCGGCGCAAGGAACGCGCCCTGCGCAAGCTCGACTCCATGGCCACCGACCTCACCCGCCTGACCGACCTCACCACCGAGCTGCGCCGCCAGCTCGGCCCCCTGGCCCGCCAGGCCGCCGTCGCCCGCCGGGCGCACACCATCCAGGCCGAGGTCCGCGACGCCACCGCCCGTCTCCTGGCCGACGACGTCGTCCAGACCCAGTCCCTCCTCGAGGCCGGGCACGAGGACCAGGCCCTCCTCAAGCGCCGCCGTGCCCAGGCCGAGGACTTAGAGCGCGAGGCCCGCGCCCGCCTGGCCGCTCTGGCCGCGGCCGAGGCCACCAGTGGCCAGCGCCTGGCCCGGGCCACCGGCGTGTGGGAGGAGCTGAGCGCAGCCGCCCAGTCCTTCTCGGCGCTCGCCGACGTCGCCGCCGAGCGCGTGCGCGGCCTGGTCGGCATACCCCGCCCCGCCCGCGGCACCGACCCCGACGAGCTGGAGCGCCGCGCCGAGGCGGCGGCCGCCGAGGAGGACGCGCTGTCAGACGCCATCGAGCAGGCCCGCACCGCCCTGGCTGAGGCCACGCGTGCGCGTACCGACGCCGAGGCCGCCGAGAGCGCCCGTGAGCGCACGCTCACCGACATCACCCACCGCCAGGCCGAGCGCCGCGAGCGGCTCGCCCGCGCCGGGGGGCGCGTGGCCTCCGCGCGCTCGCGCCACGAGGCGGCACTGGCCGCTCTGGAGCAGGCGCGCAGCTTCCTGGTTGCCGCACAGGAGCGCGCCGACGCGGCCCGCCTCGCGCTCGTCGCGCACACGGGCGAGCCCGTCCAGACCGTGGGTGGGCAGGCCGTCGAGCCCACCGGCGCCCCGGCCCCCGCCGCCGGGACGCCTGAGCAGGAGCCGACGGCGCAGGAGAGCGCGGCCCGGGCCCACGAGGACGCCACCAGGGACCTCGCGCGCGAGCGCGAGGCCGTCTCCGCCGCCACCGACGCCCGCCGTGAGGCCGCCGCCGAGGTCGCCTCCTGGACCTCGCGCCGTGACGCCCTGGCCCTGTCCCTGCGCGGCCAGGACGGCACGGTCGGGCTGTGTGCCAGCGGTCTCGAGGGCGTCCTCGGCCCGCTCGCTGAGGAGCTCAGCGTCGAGCGGGGGTGGGAGAACGCCATCGCCGCCCTCATGGGAGACATCGCCGGGGCCGCGCTCGTCACCGACGAGGCCGCGGCCCTGCGCGCCCTCGGGCACGCGCACCGTGAGGACGTCGGCTCCCTCAGGCTGGCGGTCCAGGAGGTCACCGACCGGCCCTGCGACCCAGCCGGCTCCACCGACGGGCAGGCTGGTGGAGCCGGGGCGGCCAGCGGCCCGCAGGACGTCGCCGGGGCGCGCCGTGCCCTCGACCTCGTTCGGGCCCGTGCCCTCGACCTCGACGCCCTGCTCACCACCCTCCTGGCCGACGCCTGGGCGGTGGCTGACCTGGAGGCCGCCACCGCTCTGCGCGAGCGCCGTCCCACCGCCGTCGTCGCCACACGTGACGGCGAGCTCCTCGCGCCCGGGCGCGCCTCCTGCACCGGACGGGGCAGTGCCAGCGTGCTCGAGCTCGTCGCCGCCCACGAGGAGGCGGACCGTCGGGCCCAGGACGCAGCGCGTGCCGAGGCCGCCGCGGGCCAGGCCCTGGCGCGGGCCCGGGCGGGAGAGGAGCTGGCCCGCCACCGTGTGAGCCAGGCCCTGGCCGCCCTGCGCAGCGCCGACGCCGCCGCCGCGCGCGTCGCCGAGGAGACCGCCCGCCTGACCTCGGCCGTGCGTGCCGCCGACGACGAGGCCGGCCGTGCCCAGCGCGTGTGCGAGCGTGCCGAGGCCGAGGCCGCCCAACGCACCGCCGAGCTCGCCGCAGCCAGCACGGCTATGGCTCTCACCGAGGCGGAGCCCGTGGGGCCCGAGCCCTCCGGCGCCGGGGACCTGGAGACCCTCCTTGAGACCGCCCGCCGAGAGCGCGAGACCGCCCTGGCCGCCGCCCGCACCGCCCGTGCCGCCGAGACCGAGGCCCGCCTGGCCCTGCGCACCGCCGAGGAGCGCGAGCGCGCCGGACGCGGCCGCGCGGACTCCCTTCGCGCCGCAGCCCGGCGTGAGCGGGAGGCGCGTGCCGCCGCCGAGCGGGCCGAGGCCCGCCGCAGCGCCCAGCTCGAGGTCGCCAGCCACGTGCGCGACCACGCCCGCCTGGCCGCCGACGTCTGCCGGCAGTGGGTCGCCGAGGCCCAGGCCGTGCGCACAGCCCTCGAGCAGGAGCGCGCCGCCTGCCTGGGCGCGACCACGCAGGCCCGTGAGGAGATCGACCGCGTCACCGCCGAGATCTCCCGGCTGACCGACGCCGCCCACCGTGACGAGGTGTCCCGGGCCGAGCAGCGCATGCGCCTTAAGGCGCTCGCGGACCGGGCCATGAGCGAGCTCGGGCTCGAGCTCGAGGCCCTCGTCGAGGAGTTCGGACCCCACATGCCCGTGCCCGACCCGCCTGAGGAGGACCCCGAGGACGGTGGGGAGCCCCAGGCCCGTCCGGGACGGCCCTACGTGCGCGCCGAGCAGGACCAGCGTCTGGCCCGCGCCACCCGCGACCTGGCCCGCCTGGGGCGCGTCAACCCCCTCGCCCTGGAGGAGCACGCCGCCCTGGAGCAGCGCCACCAGTTCCTCGCCGAGCAGCTGGCGGACCTCAGGCGCTCGCGGGCGGACCTGCTGCGCATCGTCGAGGAGATCGACGCCCGTGTCCTGGAGGTCTTCACCAGCGCCTGGCAGGACACGGCCCGTGAGTTCTCCCTCGTCTTCGACCGGCTCTTCCCCGGCGGGCAGGGCAGGCTCGTGCTCACCGACCCCGAGGACATGCTCACCACCGGTGTCGAGATCGAGGCGCGCCCTGCGGGCAAGAAGGTCAAGCGCCTGTCCCTGCTGTCGGGCGGGGAGCGCTCGCTGGCGGCGGTCGCCCTGCTCATCGCGATCTTCCGGGCGCGTCCCTCGCCCTTCTACGTCATGGACGAGGTTGAGGCGGCCCTGGACGACACCAACCTCGGGCGTCTGCTGGACATCCTCTCCGAGCTGCGCGAGTCGAGCCAGATCATCCTCATCACCCACCAGAAGCGCACGATGGAGGTGGCTGACGCCCTGTACGGCATCACCATGCGTGACGGCGTCACCCAGGCCGTGAGCCAGCGCCTGGCTCGCACCCAGCCGTGACACGCCGGCGGCAGCGTCGGGCATGATGAGGGCATGGATCCGCTCCTTTACGTCCTCATCGCCGTCCTCGTGGTGCTCGCTACGGGCATCACTGTCCTGCTCGTGCGCCGCCACCGCGCCCAGCTGCCTCCCGCGCCCGAGCGCGAGCAGATCACGGGCCCCGAGGAGGCCGCCGAGCCCGTCCTCCACGAGATCCCCGAGTCCATCCCCGGGCGCATGCAGCGCCTGCGGGCCCGCCTGGCCGGCTCGGGCGGCTTCGGCCGGGCCGTGCTGTCGGTGCTCTCGCGCGGGGACCTCACCGAGGCGGACTGGGAGGAGATCGAGGACACCCTGCTCACCTCCGACCTCGGCATCGAGGTCACCACCACCCTCATGGAGGAGCTGCGCACCCAGGCGAAGGTCCTGGGCACCAGTGACCCGGAGGCGGTCCGGTCCGTCCTGCGCGCCGAGCTCCTGCGCCTGGTGGACCCCACGATGGACCGCTCCCTCAACCTCACCAAGCCCGCTGCCGCCGAGGGCTTCAACGGTGACGGCGCCCCCGCGGCCGCCGTGCTCATGGTCGGGGTCAACGGCACCGGCAAGACCACCACCTGCGGCAAGCTCGCCCGCGTGCTCCTCGCCCAGGAGCACAGCGTCGTCATGGGCGCGGCGGACACCTTCCGCGCCGCTGCCGCCGAGCAGCTGGCCACCTGGGGCGAGCGCGTCGGCGTCGCCGTCGTGCGCTCCGACAGGCAGGGCGCGGACCCCGCCTCGGTCGCCTTCGACGCCGCCCAGGAGGCCGCCGCCCAGGGGGTCGATGTCGTTCTCGTGGACACTGCCGGGCGCCTGCAGAACAAGGCCGGCCTCATGGACGAGCTCGGCAAGATCAAGCGCGTCATGGGCAAGATCGCCCCGGTGGGCGAGATCCTGCTCGTCCTGGACGCCACCACCGGGCAGAACGGCCTGCGCCAGGCCCAGGTCTTTTCCGAGGCCGTCGGTGTCACGGGCATCGTGCTGACCAAGATGGATGGCACCGCCAAGGGCGGCATCGTCGTGACGGTCCAGCGCGAGCTGGGTGTGCCGGTCAAGCTCGTGGGCCTGGGGGAGGGGGCGGACGACCTCGCCCCCTTCGACCCCGAGGCCTTCGTCGATGCCCTGTTGGCCTGAGGACGTGGTCGCAGTGGAGATCACCGCCTCCGACCGTGCCCTGGCTGAGGCCCTCATGACCCTGCCGGGCACCCGGGCCGTGGCCATCGGCGGCTCGCGGGCCTCCGGCCTGGCCGATGCCGCCTCGGACACCGACGCCTACGCCCTGGTGTCCGGCCCCGTGCCCGCTGCCGGGCTGCGCGCCCAGGCCCTGCGGGCGCTGGCCGACGACGCCACCGTGAGCGCCCATGAGGCCTTCGGGCCGGAGGACCACCTCGTCGTCGGCGGTCGGCTTGTCGAGGTCGTCTACCTCCAGACGGACGTGCTCAGCGAGCAGGTGGCTGCCGCCACCGGCGAGGGCCTCATGAGCGAGGGCTTCACGACCTGCTTCCTCCACACGCTCGCCACCTGCGTGCCCGTGGCCGACGACGGGGCCCTGGCGGGCCTGCGCGCACAGCTCGCCACCTACCCCGAGCCCACCCGACGGCGCGTCCTCGCCCAGACACCCGAGATCCTGGGGGAGTGCCTCAAGCAGCTGGTGACGGCGCTCGAGCGCGGGGACGTGCTCATGGTCACGCACCGGAGGGCCTCGGTGCAGGCGCTGTGGTTCAACATGCTCTTCGCCCTCAACCGCGTCTACCACCCCGGTGAGAAGCGCCTGCTGGAGCACGCGTCCCGGCTGGGCACCGTGCCGGCGGGCTCAGGTGAGGCCTGGCGCCGGGCCGCGCTGCTCGGTGCCGACGACGAGCGCCTGGCCGCGGTGCTCACCGGGCTCACACGGGACCTGCTCGCGCTGGTCGAGCGCGAGCAGGAGCCCGAGCCCGGCGCCTGAGCCCGGGGTCTGGCAGGAGGCCGGGGTCGCGGGCCGCCACCGGGCCGCTATCCTGAGTGGCGGCCACACCCGGGCGTCACCGGACCGAGAGGTCCGGCGCCGTCGGGCTCGATCACCACCCGGCGCCCCGGGCGCCGAGGGAAGGACCTCGCGTGTTCGGCAACCTCTCCGACCGTCTCACCGCCTCGTTCCAGTCGCTGCGCGGCAAGGGACGTCTGACCGACGCAGACATCGACGCCACCGTCTCCGAGATCCGCCGGGCGCTGCTCGAGGCCGACGTCGCGTTGCCGGTGGTGCGCTCCTTCACCTCCGCCGTGCGGGACAAGGCCAAGGAGGCGGTGCGCTCACAGGTCCTCAACCCCACCCAGCAGGTCGTCAAGATCGTCAACGACGAGCTCGTCGAGATCCTCGGTGGCGCCACCCGCGACATCCGCTGGGCGGACCGCGGTCCCACCGTCATCATGCTCGCGGGCCTGCAAGGCGCCGGCAAGACCACCCTGGCCGGCAAGCTCGGCAAGTGGCTCACGGGTGAGGGCCGGCGCGTGCTGCTCGTCGCCAGTGACCTCCAGCGCCCCAACGCCGTCACCCAGCTGAGCGTCGTCGCCGAGCGCGCCGGGGTGGACGTGTGGGCCCCCGAGCCCGGCAACGGCGTGGGCGACCCGGTCCAGGTCGCCCGCACCGGTGTGGAGCAGGCCCGTGCCCACGGCTACGACGTCGTCGTCGTCGACACTGCCGGGCGCCTGGGCATCGACGCCGAGATGATGGACCAGGCGGTGCGCATCCGCGACGCCGTCCAGCCTCACGAGATCCTCTTCGTCCTGGACGCCATGGTCGGCCAGGACGCCGTCAACACCTCCGTCGCCTTCCGCGACGGCGTCGGCTTCACCGGCGTGGTGCTGTCCAAGCTCGACGGCGACGCCCGTGGCGGTGCGGCGCTGAGCGTGCGCGGTGTCACCGGCGCCCCGGTGCTGTTCTCCTCCACCGGTGAGGGGCTGGAGGACTTCGAGCGCTTCCACGCCGACCGCATGGCCAGCCGCATCCTCGACATGGGTGACCTGCTCACCCTCATCGAGCAGGCCCAGCGCGTCTTCGACGAGAAGGAGGCAGAGGCCGCCGCCGCCAAGATGGCCTCGGGCACCTTCACCCTCGAGGACTTCCTGTCCCAGCTGCGCCAGGTGCGCCGGATGGGCTCGATGAAGAAGCTCCTGGGCATGATGCCGGGCATGGGGCAGATGCGTGAGGCCCTGGAGAACTTCGACGAGCGCGAGGTGGACCGCGTCGAGGCGATCGTGTGCTCGATGACCCCCGCTGAGCGCCGGGACCTGTCGATCCTCAACGGCTCGCGCCGCGCCCGCATCGCCAAGGGGTCGGGCACCTCCGTCCAGGCGGTCAACGAGCTCGTCACCCGCTTCGAGGCTGCTAAGAAGATGATGGAGGCCATGGCCCAAGGCGGTCTCGGGGACAACGGCATGGTGCCGGGCATGGGCTCCCTGCCGGGCATGGGCAAGCGCGCCAAGGCCCGCCAGGCGCCCAAGGCCAAGCAGGGCAAGGGCGGCAGGAAGGGCCGGTCCGGAAACCCGGCCAAGGCCGCCCGCCAGGCCCGCGAGGCGGCTCGCGGCCGTCAGGAGGCCCAGGCCCCAGCGGCACCGGTGGCGGGCTCCGCCTTCGGGCTGGGTGCCGCGGGCCAGACGGCCCCCGGTGGACACTCCACCGTGCCCGGCCAGCAGGGCGTTGCGGACCGTGACGACGTCGCCAGCGCCATGAGCGCCCTTCCGGAGGACCTTCGCCGCACCCTGGGGCTGTGAGAGCAGGCCCTGGGGCGTGGACGTGAGCCTGCCCGGCCCGGGGTGAGGTAGCCTCGCCGTCGTCCCCGCACCGGCCTGCGCGCCGGATCCCCGCAACGGACGGACTCCCGTGATGACAGCGCTCCCCGCCTCCCTCACCACGACGCTGACCTCGGCCCTGTCCTCCTTCGAGGGCATCGTGTCGGGACGCGTCCTCATCTGGGTGCTGCTTGGCACCGGCCTCTACCTCACCCTCGGCACGCGCGGGGTGCAGCTGCGGCTCTTCGCCCGCACCGTGCGCCTGGTGGCGCACTCGCGCCACCAACGCGGCTCCCTGTCCTCCTTCCAGGCCTTCGTCATCGGCCTGGGTGGGCGCGTGGGCACCGGCAACATCGCTGGCGTGGCCCTGGCCATCACCCTGGGTGGCCCCGGCGCGCTGCTGTGGATGTGGGTCGTCGCCCTGCTGGGCATGGCGACCTCCTTCGCCGAGTCCACGCTCGCCCAGGTCTTCAAGGTCCGCAACGCCGACGGCATCTTCCGCGGCGGCCCCGCCTACTACATGCAGCGGGGCCTGGGCCTGGCCGGCTTCGGCGCCACCGGCAGGGCCATGGGCCTGGTCTTCGCTGCCATGCTCGTCTTCTCCTACGGGCTCATCTTCCCCATGGTGCAGTCCAACACCATCGCCTCCACCCTCCAGGAGGCGCACGGCCTGCCGGCCGGGGCCACCGCCATCGCGCTCATGGTCCTGACCGCCCCCATCCTCCTGGCGGGCATGCGCGCCGTCGCCCGGGTCACCGAGTGGCTCGTTCCCCTCATGACGCTGCTGTACCTCGCGGTCGTCGCCGTCGTCATCCTCGTCAGTCTCGACCGGGTTCCCGCCGCCCTGTCCGACGTCGTCGCCGGGGCCTTCCACCTGCGCGCCGGCCTGGCGGGCACCGGCGGCGGCCTGTTCGCCACCTTCCTCAACGGCACCAAGCGCGGCCTGTTCTCCAACGAGGCGGGGCAGGGCTCCTCACCCAACGGCGCCGCGACGGCCGACGTCGCCCACCCGGTCGTCCAGGGGCTCATCCAGGGCTTCGGCGTCTTCGTGGACACGATCGTCATCTGCACGGCCACGGGCCTGACGGTCCTGCTCGCCTCCCCGGCCGTCTACACCCCCGGCGTCGAGCCCCAGTGGGCTGAGACCACCCTCGTCCAGCACGCCCTGGCCGACATCCTGCCGGGCGGCTGGGTCGTGTGGTTCATGAGCGTCGTCGTCCTCACCTTCGCCTACTCCTCGGTGCTCGGCTACTCGACCTTCGCCGAGGTCAATGTCTCCTACCTGGGTGGGGGACGGCGCTCGGGGGTCGTGCTGCGCCTGGCGATGACGGCGGCCACGGGGCTGGGCGCCGTCGTCGCCCTTGACCTGGCCTGGGTCATGGCGGACATCGCCCTGGCCCTCATGACGATCCTCAACCTCGTGGCCGTCCTGTGGCTGAGCCGCTGGGTCTTCGGCGTCCTACGCGACTACGACCGCCAGCGTGCCGAGGGCGTGGCCGAGCCGGCCCTCATCGCCCCCGGCAACCCGCTGCTGCCTGCCGAGCTGCCCGGGGACGTGTGGACTCCGGACCGGGCGGGCGAGCGCGTCGCGAGCCTGGACGAGGGCTGAGCGGGGCTACAGCCAGCCGTTGGCCTCCGCGGTGCGAGCCGCCTCGGTGCGGTTGCGCGCTCGCGTCTTGGCGATGGCGTCGGAGAGGTAGTTGCGCACGGTCCCCTCACCCAGGTGCAGCACGCCCGCGATCTCGTGGACGTCGGCGCCGTCGGCCGCCGCCCGCAGGACGTCGCGCTCACGCGCCGTCAGGGGGTTCGGGCCGAGGAAGACCGACTCCTGGGCGAGGGTCGGGTCAACGACGCGCCCGCCCGCGTGCACCGTGCGGATCGCGACCGCCAGCTCCCCGGGCGGCGTGTCCTTGACGATGAAGCCCGCCGCGCCAGCCTCCAGGGCGCGCGAGAGGTAGCCCGGCCTGCCGAAGGTCGTCACCACGAGGCTGCGGCAGGCCAGTCCCGAGGCGCTCAGCTGCGCGACGGCGGCCAGACCGTCCACCTGCGGCATGTCGATGTCCAGCAGCGCGACATCGACCTCGTGCTCCCGGACCGCCTCGACCACTCCGGCTCCCGTGCCCAGCTGGGCGACGACCTCGATGTCCTCCTCCAGGCCCAGCAGCGTGGCCAGGGCGCCGCGCACGAGGGCCTGGTCGTCGACCAGCAGCACGCGGATCGGACGGCTGGACGCGGGGCGGGTGGCATCGGTGCTCATGGGAGCCGGACCTCCAGGACGGTGCCGACGGCGCGTGCGGCGCCCCCGGGTGCGGGACTGGTGAGGGTGAGGCTGCCGCCCTCGGCCTCGATGCGCGAGCGCAGCCCCATGAGCCCGTTACCGACGCGGTGCTCGCCGGCGTCCTCCCCGGCCGGGCCCAGGCCGACGCCGTCGTCACTCACCCGCAGGAGACCGGTGGCGATCTCGACCTCCACATGTGAGGCCCCGGCGTGGCGCACGACATTCGTCGTCGCCTCCCGCAGCGCCCAGGACAGGAGCGGGCGCTGGCGCTCGGGGACCTCCTGGGCCGAGCCGTGCAGCGACAGCGAGACCGCGGCGGCGCTCAGGGCGGTGCGGGTCGCCTCCACCTGGCCGGCGAGGTCCGGGGCCCGCAGGCGGGTGACCGTCGAGCGCACGTCCGCCAGCGAGGCACGTGCCAGGACGATGATCTCGTCGAGCTCGCGGGCCGCGCGCTGCGGCTGCGTGTCGAGAAGACGGCGGGCCACCTCGGCCTTGAGGGTGAGGACCGTGAGCGAGTGGCCCAGCAGGTCGTGGATGTCACGGCTGATCTCGTCGCGGGTGCGGGCCGTGGCCCGCTCCTGCGCCGTCGCCGCACGCTCGCGGGCAGCGGCAGCAGTGCGCGCGTCGCTCTCCGCGGCCAGACGGCCCAGGGCGATACCACCGCAGGACAGGCACGTGCCCATCCCCGCACCCAGGAACGGCTGCCCAGGGTGCCCGAGGTAGATGGTCACGAGTGCGGCTGCGGTCACGAGCCCCGCTGCGACGAGCCCGGTGCGCAGGCGCGTGAGGAACAGGATGTAGGCGGCGAAGTAGGGGGTGTAGCACACCCACCACCAGCCGACGGCCGGCAGGGAGACGAGGGCGCACACGGTCATGGCGAGCAGCGGCGGGGCCACCATGCGCAGCTCCTGGGCCACCGAGGCGCCCGAGGGGACCGCGAGCCACGAGCGCTCGTAGGCGAAGGCATGGGTGTAGACCGCCGAGAAGACGAGGATGGCGCTCACGCCGAGGACCCGCACCTCCACCGTACGGGGCTCGACGAAGACCGCGACGACGAGGAAGCCGAGCAGGACGAGCCAGCCGACGGCCTGCCAGTTGAGGTAGGACGGCTGGTGTTCGGCCTGCTCGGCCCGTTCAGGGTGGCTCACCGGCGCACCGTCGCGCGGTGGCGCAGCGCCACCATCGGCAGGGCGAGCAGGACGGTCCATGCCACCAGGTTAGCCACCGCCATCCACAGCTCGTCCTGGACGAGCTCGGGCACGTCGATGACGTAGGTCTTGCCCTCCAGCAGCGGCCACCGCACGAGCGCGACGGGCCCGTACATCGGGGTGAAGCGCCCGATGTTCATCATCGTCTCGTTGAGCGGCATGAAGGCGTTGCCGAGGAAGCCGAAGAAGGAGACCATCGTGGGGGCGACGCCGTAGGCCACCTGCGGAGGCAGGAGGAGCCCGGCGACCATGCCCCACAGGATCATAGGGACGACGGTCACCAGGGCCAGCACGAAGCTGAGCACCCAGGTGCGTGCGTCCAGCTCCGCCGTCGTCAGGGCGCCGGCGATGAAGATGACGACGACCGGGATGGTGGCCTGCACGAAGGCGGTGGACGTCTTGACCGCCCAGAAGGTGCGCATACCGCCTGCGGTGACGGCCAGCTGCCTGCCCCACCCGGCCTGCAGCTCGACGGCGGTGCCGGTCGCCGTGGAGGTGGCCGCCAGGCAGGCGCTGAAGCAGGCGATGGCGAGCATGGTCGAGGCCGAGAGGTTGCCGTGCTCACTGATCGCCATCGACCCCTTGCCCTCGATGTTGCCGAACATGAGGTAGAGGCCCAGGGGGAAGGCGATGACGAAGAACAGGTTCGCCGGGTGACGCACGGCGCGCAGCTGCTCCAGCAGCGCGAAGGTCAGGACGGGGTGCGCCGGGCGCACGGACGGGACGGTGGCGGAGGTCATGGTGCTCTCTCCTTGCGTGGTCGGTGGTGGGTGGCCTCAGGCGGCGTGCTGGCCCGCGTGCTGGGCGGGGGAGGCGTCGTCGGTGAGGGAGGTGAAGACCTCGTTGAGGCTGACGGTGCTGATCCCCAGGTGCACGGCCGGTGTGGCCGTCAGCAGCCAGCGGGCGACGTCGTCGGGGGCGCTCGTGCGGATCTCGACGTGTCCTCCGCGCAGCGCCGTGCCCAGGACAGCGCCTGTGAGGCCGGAGTCCTCCAGGCTCCGGGCCAGGAGGGCCTCGTCCAGGCCCTCCCAGGTGGCGGACACGACGGTGCCCTCGCCCAGCGCCCGGATCTCGTCCACCGTGCCGTCGGCCACGAGGCGGCCCCGGGCGATGATGACGATGCGGTCGGCGAAGGAGGCGGCCTCCTCCAGGTAGTGGGTGGCGAAGAGGATCGTGCGCCCGCCGTGCGCCTGCTCGCGCATCGTGTCCCAGAAGGCGGTGCGGGCGGTGACGTCCATGCCGGCGGTCGGCTCATCCAGGACGAGGAGCTCGGGGGCGGCGACGAGCGCCAGGGCCAGGCGCAGCCGCTGGAGCTCACCGCCCGAGCAGCGCCCCACCTGGCGGTGCAGCACCGGGGTCAGGCCGGTCGAGGCGGCGAGCGCGCCGAGGTCGCGGGTGGCGCTGGCACCCTGGAGGGAGGCGATGGCGCGCAGGGTCTCGGCGACCGTGTAGTCGGTGATGAGCCCGCCGGTCTGGAGGACGACGCCGAGGCGGGCGCTGGCGGCCGCCTGCCGGGGCTGGGTGCCGAGCACCCGCACCTGCCCCGCGGTCGGGTTCGTCAGTCCCAGCAGCGTGTCGAGGATGGTGGTCTTGCCGGCCCCGTTGGGGCCGAGGAAGGCGACGATCTCGCCCCGGTCGATGGTCAGGCTCACGCCGTCGACGGCGCGCACGGTGCGGGCGCCGGTGCCGAAGACCTTGGTCAGGTCCGTTATCTCGACGGTGGGGCTGGAGTCATGCGTGTTCATGCCACCAGGCTCGCGGGGCCGCAGCGCGGGCGGTACTGAGGTGCGTCACCGGATGCGTGTGACGCATGTCAGACGTATCCGGCCCGGCGGCGGGGAGGGCTGTAGGCGGCGGGCCGTTGGGGGTGCCGCTGGCGCCTGCGGGCGACTGTGGGCGATCTCGCAGTGGCGGGGGCGCACGGGGGCCGGTGCCGACTCGCCCGCCCTCGTGCCCGTCTGGCACAATGCCGGTTTGTACTCGGACGTGTGACGGTCCCTCTCCCCGACCTCGTCCCAGTCTCGGCTCTCACCGCGCTCCGTTGCTTGACCCCACCGGAGGTCGGCGCGGGCCAACCCATCCAGAACCAGGAGTTCCACCAAGTGGCAGTCAAGATTCGCCTCAAGCGCATGGGCAAGAAGTTCCAGCCCTTCTACCGCGTCGTCGTCCTCGACGGCCGCAAGAAGCGGGACGGCCGTGTCATCGAGGAGATCGGTCTGTACGACCCGATGCAGGAGCCCTCGCTCATCCGCATCGACTCCGAGCGCGTGCAGTACTGGCTCGGTGTGGGCGCCCAGCCCTCCGACACCGTCTTCAACCTTCTCAAGATCACCGGCGACTACCAGACCTTCAAGGGTCTGCCGGGTGCCGAGGGCCGGCTCAAGGTCCGCGACGCCGAGGCCGCCGCCACCGCCAAGGCCGACGCCGTCAAGGCCGCCGCCACGGACGCCGAGAAGCGCAAGGCCGCCGCCGCCGAGGCGAAGGCCAAGGCTGAGAAGGAGGCCGCCGAGGCCGCCGCGGCCGAGGAGCCCGCCGAGGCCCCGGCCGAGGAGGCCTGACGTGCTGGCCGACGCGCTCGAGCACCTCGTGCGTGGCATCGTCGACAACCCCGACGACGTCACCGTCACCTCCCGGTCGCTGCGCCGCGGCGACCTGCTGGAGGTGCGCGTCAACCCCGAGGACCTCGGTCGTGTCATCGGCCGCTCCGGACGTACGGCCCGTGCCCTGCGCACGGTCGTCGGAGCGCTCGCCGACTCACCGGTGCGTGTCGACGTCGTTGACACCGACCGCCGCTGACAGGAGCTGGACAAGACCAGAGCCAGTCAGTGCAGCAGGCGCCGTCCGCGTGCGTGCGCCCTGGTGGCCCAGCGCACGCCCCCGACAGCCGTCCCGCCCAGGCGGTCGCGGTAGGTTGAGGCCGTGCTCCTCACCGTCGCCGTCATCGGCCCAGCCCACGCCCTCAAGGGAGAGGTCCGCCTCGACATCCGCACGGACGACCCCGAGGGGCGTCTTGAGCCTGGCACCGTCCTGCCGACCGAGCCCGCCGCCGCCGGCCCCCTGACGGTCGCGCGCCTGCGCTTCGACGGCCAGCGCTGGTACGCGGCCTTCGCCGAGGCCCAGGACCGCACCGCAGCCGAGGCGCTGCGCGGCGTGCACCTGCTGGTTGAGACCGACGGCGAGGACGAGGACGACGACGGCTGGTACGCCCACGAGCTCATCGGGCTGACGGCCGTGCGCCTGGCAGGCGAGGCCTCGGGCGACGGCCCCCAGGTCCTCGGCGTCGTCACCGACCTCGAGCCCGGCGTCGCCCAGGACCGCCTCGTCGTGCGCACCCCGCAGGGCGAGAGCGTCGCCGTGCCTTTCGTTGAGGCGCTGGTGCCCGCACTCGACCTCGAGGCCGGGACCGTGACCCTCGACCCTCCTGGGGGCCTCTTCCCGGGCCTGGGCGAGGCGCAGGAGGTGCGCTGATGGCCGCCGACGTGCCCCAGGCGCCGGCCCCCGCCCAGCCGGCCCCCGACCGGGTGGACGCTCCTGTGACCGCCTCCGGGAGCCTGCGCCTGGACGTCGTGACGATCTTCCCCGACTACCTGCGCGTGCTCGAGCTGTCCCTCATCGGCAAGGCCGCCGGCACCGGCCTCATCGACCTGGCCGTCCACGACCTGCGCCGGTGGGCCCACGACCGCCACCGCACCGTTGACGACACCCCGCTCGGCGGCGGCGCGGGCATGGTCATGCGGCCCGACGTCTGGGGCGAGGCCCTGGACACCGTCCTCGACCTGCCCGCCGAGCGCGCCGCCGCCCGCGAGGCGGCCACCGGCCGCCGCCGCGCCGGGACCCGCCAGGTCCTCGTCGTCCCCACGCCCGCGGGCGAGGTCTTCACCCAGCGCACCGCCGAGGACCTGGCCCACGCGGACCAGGTGGTCTTCGCCTGCGGGCGCTACGAGGGCATCGACGCCCGCGTCCCCGAGCACTACCGCCAGCTCGGCGTCGAGGTGCGCGAGCTGAGCATCGGCGACTACGTCCTCAACGGGGGAGAGGTTGCCGCCCTCGTCATCATCGAGGCCGTCGCCCGCCTGCGCCCCGGAGTCCTGGGCAACCCGGACTCCGTCGTCGAGGAGTCCCACTCGCGCGCCGGCCTGCTGGAGTACCCCGTCCACACCCGTCCGGTGTCCTGGCGCGGGCACGACCTCGCCACGAGCTGGCCCGGCCTGCTGTCGGGCAACCACCCTCGTGTCGCCCGCGAGCGGCGCGAGAGGGCCATCGCCCGCACGGCCGACCGCCGCCCCGACATGGTCGCCCGGCTCGACGCCCAGCACCTCGACGGGAAGGACCGCGCCGCCCTGGCCCACAACGGCTGGGCAGTGCCTCGCGGGGCCGCCCACCCCGTGCCCCTGAGCCTGCGGCGGGCGCTGGCCGAGGACGTGCCCGGCCTCGTCGTGCTCGCCAGGCGCACCTTCCCTGACGCCTGCCCGTCCTTCCTCACGACCGAGCAGGTCACTGAGCACATGGACCGCCACCTCACCGCCGAGCGCCTGGGAGCCTGGCAGGCGGACCCCCGTGTCATCGTCACCCTCGCCTGTCTCACTGAGGACACCCCTGCTGAGGCCGGTCCCGTGCGCGCGGGCGAGCCGGTCGGCTACAGCGTCGTCATCCTGGAGGCCGAGGACGACGCCGGCGCCCTGCCTGCCGGCCTCGACCCCCGGCCCGCGGCCGTCAACGTCCCCCATCGTCCGGCAGGAGGCCCGGGCCTGGCCGCCGAGCTGAGCAAGGTGTACGTCGATGCCCGCCTGCGCGGCTCGGGCCTCGTCGACGTCCTGCTGTCCGAGGCCGTCCGCGGGGCCTGCGCCCTCGGCGTCACCACCCTGTGGCTCGGGACCCACGACGGCAACCGCCGCGCCCACAAGGCCTACCGCCGCAGCGGCTTCGTCAAGGTCGGCACCCGCCGCTACGACGTCGGCGGTCAGAGCTGCCGCGACGTCGTCATGACCCTCAGCCCGGGTGCGTGCGACCCGCAGCAGCCGGTGTGGAGCGGCCGGTGAGCACGAGGAGCGCGCTGGGTCCGCGGGCCGGGCAGGGGCCGCGCCGCCTGATCCGCGTCGTCGGCCCGCCCCTGGCCGTCCTCGCCGTCATCGTCCTTGTGCGCAGCCTCGTCCTGCAGACCTTCGTCATCCCCTCCGCCTCTATGGAGGACACGCTGGTGGCGGGCGACCGCGTGGTGGTGACCCTGTATGACGTCGGTGACCTCGAGCGCGGCGACGTCGTCGTCTTCCATGACCCGGGCGGGTGGCTCACGGTCCCCGAGCCGACCGGGCTGCGCGGCGCGGTCCAGGACCTGCTCGTTGCCCTGAGGGTCCTGCCCGAGGATCCCGGGCACCACCTCATCAAGCGGGTGGTCGGGGTGCCGGGGGACCGTGTGGTGGCGGACGGCTCGGGGACGGTGAGCGTCAACGGGGTGGTCCTGGACGAGGGGTACGTCAAGGAGGGCCGCTCGGCCTCGGACGTGGCCTTCGACGTGGTGGTGCCGGAGGGTTTCGTGTGGGTGATGGGGGACAACCGGTCCAACTCGGCGGACTCGCGCTTCCACCAGGACGACGCGCACGGCGGCTTCGTCCCCGTCAGCGAGGTCGTCGGCGTCGCCAAGGTCGTCGTGTGGCCGCTGGGCAGGCTCGGCACCCTGTCCGGTGGCCGGGAGGCCTTCAGTGCCGTCCCCGCCTCCTGACCGCAGGCTCGCGGGGCGTCGGCTGAGGGCGCTGGCCGGGGGTGCCGGGCGGGGCCGCTGGATGCGTGAGGTCGGGCACGTCGCCATCGAGGGGCTCGCCGCCCCGTGCGGCGCTGTGGCACACTGGCCGGGCCCTCGGGCCTCAGAGCGTCCCTGCCACTGGGGGGACGCCCATCGGGAAGGACCCCAGGGCGCCAGCACACGGCGCAGCCCCCTCAGCCCCGGCTCGGTGGGGGCGCGGCGCCACCGACCGATCGCCCCTGACCAGTGGCACGAGCGTGTGGAGATACTCCTATGAGCAACCTGATCGACGAGATCAACGCCCAGTCGCTTCGAGACGACGTCCCCGCCTTCCGTCCCGGCGACACCCTCAAGGTGCACGTCAAGGTCGTCGAGGGCAGCCGCAGCCGTGTCCAGGTCTTCCAGGGCATCGTCATCGGCCGCCAGGGCGCGGGCGTCGCCGAGACCTTCACCATCCGCAAGGTCTCCTTCGGCGTCGGCGTCGAGCGCACCTTCCCGCTCCACACCCCCTCCATCGAGAAGATCGAGGTCGTCTCCCGCGGTGACGTGCGTCGCGCCAAGCTGTACTACCTGCGCAACCTGCGCGGCAAGGCAGCCAAGATCAAGGAGCGTCGCGAGGACTGAGCCCCGGCTCGCCCCTCAGCTCATCGGCGTCGCCCGGTGCCCCTCCGGGTGCCGGGCGACGCCGCGTCCCAGGCGGGCACCCTCCCGCCGCCGTCCCTCCCGCAGCCCCGATGAGAGGGGGCCCGCATGACGAGCACCAGTGACCGCTCGCGCCACCAGGCCGGTGACACCAGTACCGCCGCCGGGGCCGGCGTCGAGGCCCCCGGCACCACGGGCTCGGCGCCGGCCGACGCGGGGACACCCACCCACGCCCTGCGCACCGCGGACACCCCCGACGCCGCCCCCGACGACCTGCCGGCCCCCACCCTTCCCCCCTCGTACCCGCCCGCGCGGCGGGCCAGGCCGCACGTCAGTGCTGTCCAGGCCCCCGCCCAGGGCCGACGTCGCAGGCGCCCGCGTGTGGCGGCCCTCGTCGCCGTCCTGGCGGTGCTCGTCGTCACGGCCTTCGTCAAGACCTTCGTGGTCCAGTGGTTCGAGATCCCCTCCGCCTCCATGGAGGACACGCTGGTGGCGGGCGACCGCGTGGTGGTGACCCTGTATGACGTCGGTGACCTCGAGCGCGGCGACGTCGTCGTCTTCCGCGACCCCGACCACTGGCTCGACACCCAGGACCCCACCGGGCTGCGCGGCGCGGTCCAGGACCTGCTCATCCTCATGCGCCAGCTTCCCGAGGACACCGGGCACATCCTCATCAAGCGGGTGGTCGGGGTGCCGGGGGACCGTGTGGTGGCGGACGGCTCGGGGACGGTGAGCGTCAACGGGGTGGTCCTGGACGAGGGGTACGTCAAGGAGGGCCGCTCGGCCTCGGACGTGGCCTTCGACGTGGTGGTGCCGGAGGGTTTCGTGTGGGTGATGGGGGACAACCGGTCCAACTCGGCGGACTCGCGCTTCCACCAGGACGACGCGCACGGCGGCTTCGTCCCCATGGAGGACGTCATCGGGGTGGGCGTCGCCGTCGTCTGGCCCGTCTCGAGCTGGAAGGGACTGGGGCAGGGCGCCCGCGCCTTCGACCTCGTGCCCGAGCCCGGACAGGCCCCGGCCCCTGCGCAGCCGGCCCCCGAGGAGGGCGCGTGAGCGCCCCGCACCTGCTGCCGGACCGTGTCCTGGAGCTCGAGGAGCTGGCGCGTCACAGCCTGGTGGGAGGCATGGACGAGGTGGGACGCGGCTCGCTCGCCGGCCCGGTCACCGTCGGCCTCGCCGTCGTCTCGCGCAGCACCCCGGACGCCTTCCCACAGGGCCTTGCCGACTCCAAGCAGCTGACCGCCCGCCGCCGTGAGGCCCTGGCCGGACCCTGCCGACGCTGGGTGCTGGACTGGGCGGTCGCCTCCTCCAGCCCCGCCGAGATCGACGCCCTGGGGATCGTTGGTGCCCTGCGCCTGGCTGGAAGGCGTGCCCTGGACGAGGCCGCCCGCCGCGGACACGCGCCCGGCCTCGTCATCCTCGACGGCACCTCGGACTGGCTCAGCCCGCCACAGGCGGACCTGCTCGGCACCCTGCCTGACGTCGGGCTGGGCGGGCAGGTCCCGGGGCTCGGCGCGGGGGCCCGGCTGCGTGTGGCTGTGCCGGCCGTGCGCACACAGGTCAAGGGCGACGCCCGCTGCGCCGTCGTCGCAGCGGCCTCCGTCCTGGCCAAGGTGCACCGTGACACGCTGATGAGCGCCCTCGAGGACCCCGGCTACGGCTGGGCCTCCAACAAGGGCTACGCCAGCGCCGCCCACGTCGCCGCCCTCGCCCGGCTGGGGGCCAGTGAGCAGCACCGGCGCAGCTGGCACCTGCCGGGACTGGGGCGCCCGGGCCCGCGCGGCTGACAGGCGCGGTGCGGCCGGGGCGCGGACCGCGGCCGGGACGTGTCCAGGCCCTCCCGACGCGCCCGGCGGGCGCCGTGGGCCCGTGCGCCCGGCGTGCGGCATGATGGCCCGGTGAGCGCTGAGGACCTTGAGGCATACGAGAACGACCTGGAGCTCGAGCTCTACCGCGAGTACCGGGACGTCGTCTCGCTCTTCGCCTACGTCGTCGAGACGGACCGGCGCTTCTACCTGGCCAACTCCGTGGACGTCCAGGTGCGCACCAACGGCGGGGAGGTGTTCTTCGAGCTCACCCTGGAGGACGCCTGGGTGTGGGACATCTACCGTGCCTCGCGCTTCGTCAAGTCCGTGCACGTCGTCACCTTCAAGGACGTCAACGTCGAGGAGCTGACCAAGCCCGAGATGGAGATCCCCGCCTGAGACCGGCACCGCACTGAGGCGCGTCCGGGCGCCGCACGCACCCGCTGACGGCGGGGCGGCCGGGCTCCACAGGCTCGGGCCGTGACGGGTGCCGACGCGGCTGTCCACAGCACGGCTGCCGCTGCCTCGCCCCGCGGCACCACCCTGACCCACGCTGGGGGCGGAGGTGGTCAGCATGACGGTGAGCACGGTGCCGGTGAGGGACGGTGGCACGGTTGCCGGCCCGGCGCTCGCGCCGCGCAGGGCGCAGGACGCGCGCACCGGCCGGCTCGGGGAGCAGATCGCGGCCCGCTACCTGCGCGACCGGGGCTGGCGGCTCCTGGGGCGCAACTGGCGGCCCGGCCCCGGCTCCGGCCTGCGCGGTGAGCTCGACCTCGTGGCCCTCGAGCCCGGCAGCGGGCACGACGCCGTCCTCGTCGCCCTCGAGGTCAAGACCCGTCGCGGCCTCGCCGTCGGCACCCCCGCTGGGGCCGTGACCCCCACCAAGCTCGCCCACCTGCGCGCCCTGGCCGGACGCTGGGCCGAGACCCACCGCCCGCCCGGCACCGCACCTGGGCTGAGGATCGACGTCGTCAGCGTCCTGCTGCGTGCGGGCGCCCCGGCCCAGCTGCGCCACCACCGTGGGGTGACGCTGTGAGCGGCCTCGCCCGGACCCTGGCCGTCACCCTCACCGGCCTGGAGGGCCATCTCGTTGACGTCGAGGCGCACGCTGCCGGGGGACTGCCCTCCTTCACCCTCGTCGGCCTGCCCGACGCCGCCGTGCGCGAGTCGCGCGAGCGCGTGCGCGCTGCCCTGTCCACCTGCGGCACCTCCTGGGGGGAGAAGCGCCTGACCGTCAACCTCTCCCCGGCGGACCTGCCCAAGAGCGGCACCGGATTCGACGTCAGCCTCGCCCTCGCCGTCCTCGCCGCCCGGGGCGACCTGCCCGCCCGGTCCCTGCCGGTCCTGGCCCGCACCCTCTTCATCGGAGAGCTCGGCCTGGACGCCTCCATCCGGCCCGTGCGCGGGATCCTCCCCGCCGTCAGGGCCGCAGCCGGCGCCGGGGTGAGCAGGGTCGTCGTCCCCTCCGGCTGCGTGGCCGAGGCCCGGCTCGTGCCCGGAGCCCGGGTCATCGAGGCGCGGCACCTGGCCAGCCTCATCACCGCCCTGGGTGGGCACCTTCCCGCACAGGTCCTGGCCCTGGCCGAGGCCACCGAGCCGCGCGGCGCCGTCATCACCGGGCCCGCTGCCACGCCGGGGTCCGGGGCGGACCTCGCCGACGTCGTCGGGCAGGAGGAGGCGCGCCACGCGCTCGAGGTCGCCGCTGCCGGCGGCCACCACCTGCTCCTGGTCGGGCCGCCCGGCGCGGGCAAGACGATGCTGGCCGAGCGCCTGCCCTCGATCCTGCCCAGCCTGACCGACGACGACGCCGTGACCGTGACCTCCCTGCACTCGGTGGCCGGGGCCTTCGACCCCGAGCACGGGCTCATCCGCACCCCGCCCCTGCGCGCCCCGCACCACACGGCCACGCGCGCCGCCGTCATCGGCGGAGGCTCCGGCCTGCCCCGTCCCGGGGACGTCTCGCTCGCCCACCGGGGCGTGCTCCTGCTCGACGAGGCCCCCGAGTTCCCCTCCGGCGTCCTCGACTGCCTGCGCCAGCCGCTGGAGTCCGGCCGCGTCACCATCGACCGTGCGCTCGGGCGCGCGACCTACCCGGCGGCCTTCCAGCTCGTCCTGGCCGCCAACCCCTGCCCCTGCGGCCAGGGCTCGGGGCGGGCCCTGGGGTGCACGTGCAGCTCCCTGCAGCGCAGACGCTACTTCTCACGCCTGTCCGGGCCGCTGCTGGACCGGGTCGATATCCGGCTCGAGGTCGGGCCCGTCACCGCGCAGGACCTGGCAGCAGGGGGCGCGGGAGAGGCCAGTGCCGACGTCGCCGCCCGCGTCCTCCAGGCCAGAGGCCGCGCCGCCCACCGCCTGGAGGGCACGCCCTGGCGGCTCATGGGGGAGGTCGCGGGCTCGTGGGTGCGTGAGCGCACCACAGCCGAGGACCCACGGCTCGTCCTGCCCCTCATGGACGCCCTTGACCGCGGTGACCTCAGCCTGCGCGGGGTCGACCGGGTCCTGCGCCTGGCCTGGACGCTTGCCGACCTCGCCGGTGAGCAGCGTCCCGGTGCGGCCGAGCTGGGCACCGCCCTGTCCCTGCGAACGAGAGGAGCCCGCCCATGAGCCTGAGCCTGCCCTTCGACCACCACGACCGTGTGCTGGCCGCAGCCGCCTGGTCCCGCCTGGCCGAGCCCGCGGACCGCGCCGCCAGCGCCCTGGTGGGGGCGCTGGGTCCTGGGCCGGCGCTCACCTGGCTGCTGGAGGAGGCCCATGACGCCGTCGGCGCTCTGCGCGCCGACCCCCGTCCGCCGCGTCCCCTGCGCGCACAGGCGGGCGGCGCAGGCGCGAGCGCCGCCTGGGCGCGTGCCGCCGCCCGCTGGGCACCTCGACTCGCCGGGCTCGAGCCCCGGCGCGACCTCGACCTGCTCGAGCGCCTGGGCGGAAGCCTTGTCCTGCCGGGGGACCCGTGGTGGCCCGCAGGCCTGGACGAGCTCGAGCAGCCTCCCTTCTGCTTGTGGGTGCGCGGCGACCCCGCCCTCCTGGCGCGCCGCGACAGTGGGCCGCCCGCCCCACAGGGCGCAGCAGCAGGGACCGCGGCGCCCGGGCGGCAGGACCGTGTGCCTGCCGGGCCGGGCAGCGGGCTCGCCCTGGCCCTGGTCGGCTCGCGGTCCTCAACCCGCTACGGGGAGCAGGTCGCACGCGGGATGGCCAGGGACGTGGCGCGGGCCGGGGCCGTCGTCGTCTCCGGGGGCGCCTTCGGCATCGACGCCTGCGCCCACGCCGGCGCCCTGCGAGGTGGCCGGACCGTGAGCGTGTGCGCCGGAGGCGTTGACCGCCTCTACCCGGCCGGCAACACCCGGCTGCTTCAGGAGGTCCTGGGCTCCGGGGCGCTGGTTGCCGAGGTCCCTCCCGGCTGCCAGCCGGCCAGGCACCGTTTCCTGTCACGCAACCGTCTCATCGCCGCCATGACCGACGCCACCGTCGTCGTCGAGGCCGCCTGGCGCTCAGGGGCCCTGTCCACCGCCCGGCACGCGCGCGACCTCGGCCGCCCTCTTGGGGCGGTGCCGGGGCCCGTGCTCTCACGCGAGTCCGTGGGCTGCCACCGGTTGCTGCGCGAGGGGGCGGTGTGCGTCACCGACGCCGACGACGCCCTCGAGCTCATCACCCCGGTGGGGACCATGGACCCGGACGGCGCGCGCTCGCGGGCCAGCGACAGCGGGCCCGCGAGCCTGCTGGACGGCCTCGAGCCGACCGCCGCCGCCGTCCTGGACGCCATGCCCGTGCGTGCCGCGGCCGAGGCCTCCGGGATCGCCCGGGCCGCGGGGCTCAGCGAGCGGGAGGTGCGCAGCGCTCTGGGACTGCTCGAGCTGGCGGGCCGGGTGCACCGTGATGGAGGGCGCTGGCGGCGGAGCACCTAGCCTGGGGTCATGACTCAGCAGGCACCGCTCACCCGGGGAGAGCTCCTTGACGCCTGGTTCCGCCACCTCACCCACCGGCGGGGCCTGAGCGAGCACACGGTGCGCGCCTACACCGGTGACCTGGAGGATCTGCTCACCTTCCTCGGTGCCGGGCCGCAGCAGAGCGCGCCCGTCACCGATGCCCTGGCCGGGCTCGACCTGGCGGGGCTGCGCGCCTGGCTCGCCTGCCTGGACGCCTCGGGCTGCTCACGGGCCACCATCGCGCGCCGAAGCGCTGCCATCCGCACCTTCTCCTCCTGGGCCGCACGTGAGGCGCTGACCTCCTCTAACGTCGCCGCCCGTCTGCGCTCGCCGCGCGCCGACAACCGCCTGCCCAACGTGCTCACCCCCGCCCAGGCCCGGGCCCTGCTCGATGCGGCGGCGCAGGAGGCCGAGCAGGCCCGCGAGCACGCCGAGGCCGCCGGTACTCGCAGCGCCGAGCGGGAGTGGGCGACCTCGCTGCGCGACGCCGCCATGCTCGAGGTGCTGTACGCCACCGGGGTCCGGGTCTCCGAGCTGTGCGGGCTCGACCTACCCGACGCCAACCGCCGTGAGCGCACGCTCACGGTGCTCGGCAAGGGCGGCAAGGAGCGCGTCGTGCCCTACGGAACCCCGGCCGCCCGGGCGCTGGAGGCGTGGCTGGCCCAGCGCAGGGTGCTTGTCTCACCGCGCTCGGGCGACGCCCTGTTCGTGGGGGCGCGGGGCGGGCGCGTGGACCCGCGGGCCGTGCGCGGGCTCGTGCACCGCATGGCAGCGCGTGCGGGGGCGCCGGACCTGGGCCCCCACGGGCTGCGCCACAGCGCCGCCACGCACGTGCTGAGCGGCGGAGCGGACCTGCGCAGCGTCCAGGAGCTGCTCGGCCACTCCTCACTGGCCACGACCCAGCGCTACACGCACGTGACCCCCGAGCGGCTTCGCGCCGTCTACGACCAGGCCTTCCCCCGCGCGTGAGCGGCCGGCGCCCGCTCGGAGGCGGCGTCCCGCGCCCGCGGGCCTCAGCACGGGGCAGGCTCACGGCCCCGGCCGGCGACCGAGGGGCTTGAGGCGGATGACCGGAGGCTCCAGCAGCCGCAGTGGGTTGACATAGCTCTTGGGCCCGGTGCGCGCGCCCCAGTGGAGCGCGTCGGCGCCGTCCGGGCGGTGCCCGGCCACGAGCAGGCCGATGACCTGGCCCGCCTCGACCCGGTCCCCGGCTCCGACCACCGGCTCCACGGGCTCGTAGGTGGTGCGGACACCACCCTCGTGGTCGATGGACACGAGCGGACGCCCCGCGACGCTCCCCGCGAAGGCCACGGTCCCAGCACCTGCGGCGAGGACGGGCGATCCGGCGGGCAGTGCCAGGTCAACGCCGCGGTGCCCGGCTCCCCAGGCCTGGGCCGGCGGGGTGAAGCCCTCGAGAACCGGGGCAGGCTCCCCGGTGGGCCACTGCCAGCTGTGCGCCGGCGCGACGCGGCCTGCGCCGGGACCGTGGGGCGGGCTCTCGTGGACCGCGGCCCCTGCTCTCGTCGGCGCCCCGGCGCCGAGCACGAGGCCGGCCAGGAGCAGGCAGGCCACGAGCCTGCGCAGCGCGGTGGCCGCACGTGCCGGGACGGAGGCGGCGGGCGGAGAGGTACTCATGACTCCAGGGTGCCGACGTCGGCACGGCGCGCCAGCCTGAGCGGCACGCTCCTGTGGACCGCGCGGCATGAGGATGGTGCGGCGCCTGCCTGTGGAGCCCGGCGGCCCCGGGCAGGCGGCGGCGCAGCTGCGCCGAGGTGACGCGCACGACACCGGTGACAGGGACCTTTGGGCGTCCCGGCGCGGAAAGGTCCTCGTGGCCCGTGATAGTGTCGCCGACGCAGTCTGTGCGGGACCTCCCGCACCGGGCTGACATCGCGTGCCCGCGCCCGCGAGCCCGCCCCACCTGACGGCCCTGCCGCCAGGTGCCCGGAGGGTGAGTGGGATCGTCCTTTCGGACGCCACGGCCGAGGTCCCGCAGCCCGTCTGCGGGTGGCCGGGCGTCGCGGGCACCAGGCCCCGTCCGCAGCCTCTTGGCCGCGGAGCCCGGACCGCTCGCGCGGCTCGAGGTCAACGGGGGACAACCACTCACGGGACGCCGTCGGAGCGCCGCAGGGGCGCAGCCCGGCCCGTCCCCCTCACTGCGCGTGCGGGGCACCCTCCCCGCCCGCGTCGAAAGGACCGTCATGGCCATCGTCACCATGCGTCAGCTCCTCGAGTCCGGCGTCCACTTCGGCCACCAGACCCGCCGCTGGAACCCCAAGATGAAGCGCTTCATCCTCACCGAGCGCAACGGCATCTACGTCATCGACCTCGCCAAGAGCGTCGAGGGCATCAACGTCGCCTACGACTTCGTCAAGGAGACCGTCGCCCGCGGCGGCAACATCCTGTTCGTCGGCACCAAGAAGCAGGCCCAGGCCGCCGTCGCCGAGCAGGCCCAGCGCGTGGGCATGCCCTTCGTCAACCAGCGCTGGCTGGGCGGCATGCTCACCAACTTCTCCACCGTGCGCGCCCGCCTGGACCGTATGAAGGAGCTCGAGCAGATCGACTTCGACGACGTGGCCGGCTCCGGCCGCACGAAGAAGGAGCTGCTCATGATGCGCCGTGAGAAGGACAAGCTCACCAAGACCCTCGGTGGCATCCGCGACATGTCCAAGCTGCCCTCCGCCATCTGGGTCGTGGACACCAAGAAGGAGCACCTGGCGATCGCCGAGGCCCAGAAGCTGGGCATCCCGGTCATCGCCATCCTCGACACCAACTGCGACCCCGACGAGGTCACCTACGGCGTCCCCGGCAACGACGACGCCATCCGCGCCGTCGAGCTGCTCACCCGCGTCGTCGCCGACGGCGTCGCCGACGGTCTCGTGTCCCGCTCCGCCGGGCGCGCCCGCACGGGCGAGGAGGCCGAGGTCCCCGCCGCCGACGCCGAGCCGCTGCCCGAGTGGGAGGCCGAGCTCCTCGCCGGCACCGAGGCCGCTCAGGCGCCCGCGGCCGAGGACGGCGAGGCCTCCGAGCAGGCCTGAGCCCTCCACCGACCACCACCGCTAGCACAGCTTCCAAGGAGAACATCCATGGCGAACTACACCACCGCCGACATCAAGGCCCTGCGTGAGCAGACCGGCGCCGGCATGATGGACGTCAAGAAGGCGCTCGACGAGGCCGAGGGCAACCTTGACAAGGCCGTCGAGATCATCCGCGTCAAGGGCCTCAAGGGCATCGCCAAGCGTGAGGGCCGCGCGACCGGCGCCGGCCTCATCGCTGCCCAGGTCATCGACACGGCCGAGGGCCAGGTCGGCATCCTCGTCGAGACCAACGCCGAGACCGACTTCGTCGTCAAGAACGAGAAGTTCATCGACTTCTCCAACAAGGTCCTCGCGGCCGCCGTCGCCTCCGGGGCCGGCAGCGCCGAGGCCCTGGCCCAGGTCGAGGTCGAGGGCGAGACCGTCCAGGCCCTCACCGACGGCATGCAGGCCGTCATCGGCGAGAAGATCGTCGTCTCGCGCGTGGCCCGGCTCGCCGCGCCGAAGGTGGACCTCTACCTCCACCGCACCAACCCGGACCTGCCCGCGCAGGTGGCCGTCCTCGTCGGCACGGACGACAAGGCCGCCGAGGTCGCCCACGACGTCGCGATGCACATCGCCGCCTACTCCCCGACCTACCTCACCCGGGACGAGGTCCCGGCGGAGGTCGTTGAGAAGGAGCGTGCCATCGCCGAGGAGACCACCCGCGCCGAGGGCAAGCCCGACAAGGCTATCGCCAAGATCGTCGAGGGGCGCCTGGGCGGCTTCTTCAAGGAGATCTGCCTGACCGAGCAGGCCTTCGCCAAGGACCCCAAGACCACGGTCGGCAAGGTCGTGGCGGCCACCGGTGGCGAGGTCACCGGCTTCGTGCGCCTGCGCGTGGGCGCCTGACACCTGTCAACAGGACGTTCCCGCCGTGCCCGAGGGCGCGGTGGGGGACGTGGACGGCCGGGGGCCGGGTAGTGCTGTCTACCTGGCCCCCGGCCGTCGTCCTGTGCCGACGCGGGCCTTGTCCAGCCCGCCCGGCAGCCGCCGGTCCCGGCCGCTGCCCGGAGGCCCCTCGGGGCGGCGCAGCCGCCACCGAGGCGCTGTGACGCCCTCCGACACACACTTGAACTCTGATGTCAGATGTATGATGATCCGGGCGTGGCTCAACGACGAACCACATCCCTTCTGACCATGTTCGCCGCGCTGGCGCTGTGTCTTCCCGCAGCGCTCGTGCCCTCCCTGAAGGCTCACGCCGAGACCTTTGATCTGGCGACGATCGACCTTGCCCTGGCCGGGGTGCCTGCCAACGGCACGTCCTGGGTCGAGGGGGAGCAGGTCCCGCTGGACATCACCATCACCAACACCTCCGACCAGAACCTCGGTTTCCGCCCCTCCGACGCCAACCTCACGGGTCACGAGGCCTGCCGCTGGCACTGGATGGCGCCCAACAGCCCTCAGACCTGCAGTGGCCGGGCGCGTTATACCGTCACCGCCGAGGACGTCGCCTCGGGCACCCTCAAGCCCTCGGTGGCCTACGAGGCATTCCGCATCCGCGGCTACCAGGGCGATGAGGAGCTCGTCGGCACCGTCACCACCGAGCTACCCGTTGTCTACCAGCAGGACCCCAACGACCCCGGCGCTCCCGTCCTGACGGCCAAGGTCGAGGCCCTCACCCCGGCCCCCGCCGACGGCTACGGCCTTGGGCAGGTCATCGACCACCGACTGACCGTGACCAACACATCCACGAGCGCCCGCTCCGCCTTCGTCAGCGCAACGAACCTCGATGGCACCGCCAACTGCCGTTGGCGCAACATCGCGCCCCACCACGCGTTCGGGCGCCTACCACATCCGCATTCCCGCCATCGCTGTGGCCTCCAACGGTGACCTGCTCGCCGCGTACGACCGCCGCCCGATGGACGGCGGGGCCGGCGGCGGCGACTCGCCGAACGCCAACTGGATCGTCCAGCGCCGCTCCACCGACGGTGGCCGCACCTGGCAGCCGGAGACGGTCATCGCCCAGGGAGACACCGCTGCCGCGACCCGCCTGGGCTTCTCCGACCCCTCCTACGTCGTGGACGCCACGACGGGCACCATCTTCAACTTCCACGTCCAGAGCTTCGACTCCGGCGTCTTCGCCAACAACCCGGCCTACACCCGCGGCGCCGACGGACGCATCGACGAGACCGACCGGCACACGATGAACCTGGGCCTGTCCGTCTCCACCGACAACGGCCACACCTGGAGCCAGCGGGTGGTCACCGCCCAGGCCCTGCACGACAAGACGGACCTGCGCTCGTGCTTCGCGACCTCCGGCGCCGGCATCCAGAAGAAGCAGGCCCCCCACGCGGGCCGGCTGGTACAGCAGATCGCCTGCGTGCGCACTGACGGACGGGTCGTGGCCATGTCCATGTACTCCGACGACCACGGCCAGAGCTGGGCCACCGGTGCCTACACCCCCACCGACCGCGGCGTTGGCGAGGCCCCGTGGCGCTTTGACGAGAACAAGGTCGTCGAGCTCTCCGACGGCCGTCTTATGCTCAACTCGCGCACACCCAAGAGCGCGCCGGGTGGCGGCCACCGCATCATCTCCGTCTCCGACGACGGCGGGGCGACCTGGGGCCAGCCCTATGTCGAGACCCAGCTCATCGACTCCGGCAACAACGCCCAGATCATCCGCGCCTACCCCAACGCCGTCCCCGGATCCGCGCGCTCACGCGTCCTGCTGTACTCCGGTGCCTTCAACGCCAGCGCCAGGACGAACGGCACCGTGCTCGCCTCCTGCGACGACGGCCAGACCTGGAGCCACAAGCGCGAGCTCATTGTCGCCGGCACCGCGGCCCAGAGCCTGACCGACGGCCAGGATGAGGCCGCCATTGACGTGAGCACCAGCGGCGGGGACCCGGCGCTGGAGGACACGGTCACCGTCACCGGCCTGCCCGCTGGCCTGGCCTACGACCCCCAGACCCGCACCATCAGCGGCCGTGAGGCGGCGGGCATCACGGAGCAGAAGGACTACCAGGTCACCGTGAGCGTCATCGAGGAGGAGGACGGCACCGGGCTGGACGCCCGCACGGCCACCACCACCTTCACCCTGACGCTGAAGCCCAACCCGGCACCCACCCCGACCGCGAGCCCGACCGACGACACGACCGCAGGCCCGACCGCGGCGCCGTCCCAGCCGAGCGCCCAGTCGAGCCGGGGCCACAGCCTCGCCCGCACGGGCGCCGCAACCGTGGCGCTGCTCACCGCCGCCGGAGCCCTGGGCGCAGGAGGCCTTCTGCTGCGCCGCCGCGCCGAGCGCTCCTGAGCCGACAGGCCACACCGAGGGCCGCTGCCACCAGCCACGTCCTGTGGCCGGGGCAGCGGCCCTCGTGCATGTGGACGCGCCTGCTGGCGCGGCGCCCGGCGGCCTGCGAGCGGGTAGGCTCGCCCGAGGGCGTGCGCGCCCGTCAGCCCGGACCCGGGACCCACGACCGAGGAGAGCCATGAGCGCCACAGCGGACACACCCAGCACGCACCCCCGCCCGCGTCGTGTCCTGCTCAAGCTCTCCGGCGAGGTCTTCGGCGGAGGCAGCGTCGGCCTGGACCCCGACGTCGTCTCCGACGCCGCCCGCCAGATCGCCGAGGCCGTGCGCCAGGGCGTCCAGGTCGCCGTCGTCGTCGGTGGTGGCAACTTCTTCCGCGGCGCCGAGCTGTCCCAGCGGGGCATCGACCGCGCCCGCGCCGACTACATGGGCATGCTCGGCACCGTGATGAACGCCCTGGCCCTGCAGGACTTCATCGAGCAGGCCGGTGTGCCCGCCCGCGTGCAGTCCGCGATCGCCATGACCCAGGTCGCCGAGCCCTACCTGCCGCTGCGCGCCATCCGCCACATGGAGAAGGGCCGCGTCGTCGTCTTCGGGGCCGGTGCCGGGCTGCCCTACTTCTCCACCGACACCGTCTCCGCCCAGCGCGCCCTGGAGTCCCACTGCGACGAGCTCCTCGTGGGCAAGAACGGCGTGGACGGCGTCTACACCGCCGACCCGCGCAAGGACCCCAGTGCCAGGCTGCTCGACACGCTCACCTACGAGCGTGCCCTGTCCGACGGGCTGCAGGTGGTCGATGCCTCCGCCTTCGCCCTGTGCCGGGACAACAACCTCGCCATGAGGGTCTTCGGCATGGGCGAGCCCGGCAACATCACCCGCGCCCTGCTCGGGGAGAAGATCGGCACCCTCGTCACCAGGGCCTGAACCGGCCACGCACCGCACCCACCCCACGAACACCGAAGGAAGACTGATGATCGACGACGTCATGCTCGAGGCCGAGGAGAAGATGGAGGCCGCCCTCGAGGCCGCCAAGCGCGAGCTGGCGGCCATCCGCACCGGCCGCGCCAACCCTGCCATGTTCAACACCCTCATGGTGGACTACTACGGCGCCCCCACCCCGCTGCAGCAGCTCGCCGGGATCACCATCCCTGAGGCCCGCACCGTCATCGTCAGCCCCTTCGACCGCTCCGCGATGAAGGCCATCACGACGGCGATCCGTGAGTCCGACCTCGGCGTCAACCCCACCGACGACGGCACCGTCATCCGCGTGACCCTGCCGGCCCTCACCGAGGAGCGCCGCAAGGACTACGTCAAGCTCGCCCGCACCCGCGCTGAGGACTCGCGCGTCCAGGTCCGCGGCATCCGCGGCAGGTCGAAGAAGGAGCTCGAGGCCATCAAGAAGGCCGGGGAGGCCGGGGAGGACGACGTCAAGCGCGCCGAGTCCGAGCTCGATGCCCTCACCAAGCGCTTCGTCGAGTCCGTTGACACCGCCCTGGCCGCCAAGGAGTCCGAGCTCCTCGAGGTCTGAGACCCAGGCCCCCCGACCGGACGAGACCGCCCGTGAGCCTGCTGAGCACCCTGCTGGCCCCGCCGCCGACGCGCAACCACACGCCCTTGCCCTCCACCGGGCGGGCCGGGCGCAACCTGCCCGCCGCCATCGGGGTGGCAGCCGTCCTCATCGCGGTGGTTCTCGCCTCCTTGCTCGTCAAGAAGGTCGTCTTCGTCGGCCTCGTCGTCGTGGCGGTGTGCGGTGCCCTGTGGGAGCTCGCCGGCGCCGTCGCGCGCAAGGGCATCCGGCTGCCCCTGGCCCCCCTGTGGCTCGGCACGCTCGGCATCGCCGTGTGCGCCTGGACCCTCGGCGCGGAGGGGGCCTTCGGCGCCTACATCGCCACCTCAGGCGCCTGCGTCCTGTGGTGCTTCCTCGACCAGGCGGAGGCGGACTCGGGGACCCTGCTCGAGGCTGCCGGCCACGACGACGTGCCGCGCACTCACGCCCATGACACCGTGCGCCGCTCACGCTCGGTCACCGCGGCCGCCGCGGTGCTCGCCGCCAGCTACCTGCCCTTCCTCGCCGGCTTCGCCGTCCTGCTGGTCTCACAGGACCAGGGGGCGGGCAAGATCATCACGCTCATCGCCCTGCCGGTCGCCAATGACACCGGTGGCTGGCTCGCCGGCATCACCTTCGGCAAGCACCCCATGGCGCCGAGCGTGTCACCGAAGAAGTCGTGGGAGGGTTTCGCTGGCTCAGTCGCCGCCACGGTGCTCGCCGGGAGCCTGTGCGTGCGGGCCCTGGACGGGCCCCAGTGGGCAGGTGCCCTGCTCGGGCTCGTCATCGTCATCGTCTCCACCCTGGGCGACCTCGGCGAGTCGCTGCTCAAGAGGGACCTGGGCCTGAAGGACATGGGCACGCTCCTGCCCGGGCACGGCGGCCTCATGGACCGGCTCGACTCCATCCTCGTCGCCGCCCCCGTGGTCTACGTCGCCACCCTCCTGATGCGCTGAGTCACGTCCGGGCGAGGCGTGACGAGGACGTGGGCGCGCGTGTGACCCCCGGCGCGGCGCAGTGGCCCGCAGACCGGTAACCTCGGCAGCCGCGAACCCCGCCCCGAGCACCCACCGACCCGGTGAGAGGAGCCTCAGCCTCGTGAGCCCCGCCCGCAACCAACCACGCCGCACGGCCCAAGCCGCGCCCCCCTCGACCCCCTCGGGGCGGGCCCGCACCCCGGCACCCGTGCCCGTGGGCCTCAGGCGCCGCCGTCCCGGGGAGGTCCAGGTCATGCCCACGGACCAGGCCCCCGAGGGCGCCACGAGCCCCGACGCCAGGCCCCGGCTGTCCTTCGCCGTGCCCGTCGCCCGTGGCAAGGCGCCCCGGCACCTGGCGGACCTCGACCTGTCGGCTCGAAAGAGCGCTCTCGCCGACGCCGGACTGCCGGCCTTCCGTGCTGACCAGCTCTCCCGTCACTACTTCACGCACTTCACACGCGAGGCAGCGGACATGACGGACCTGCCCGCTGCCCAGCGCGAGCAGATGGCCGCCGAGCTCCTGCCGGAGCTCATCACCGAGGTGCGTGCCCTGAGGGCTGACGGTGGGCGCACCATCAAGCACCTGTGGCAGCTGCACGACGGCGTGCGTGTGGAGTCCGTCCTCATGCGCTACCGCGAGCGCACCACCCTGTGCGTGTCCTCCCAGGCCGGCTGCGGCATGGCCTGCCCCTTCTGCGCCACCGGCCAGATGGGGCTCACCCGCAACCTGTCCACCGCGGAGATCATCGAGCAGGTCCGTCACGCCGCCCTGGCCTCCCAGCGCGGCGACCTCACCGGCGGGCCTGCGCGCCTGTCGAACGTCGTCTTCATGGGCATGGGCGAGCCGATGGTCAACTACAAGAACGTCGTCGCCGCCCTGCACCGCATGACCGACCCGGCGCCGGAGGGCTTCGGCCTGTCCGCCCGAGCGATCACCGTCTCCACGGTGGGCCTCGTGCCCCTCATCCGCCGGCTCGCGGGGGAGGGCATCCCGGTGACGCTGGCCGTGTCCCTGCACGCCCCCGACGACGTCCTGCGCGACGAGCTCATCCCCGTCAACTCCAAGTGGAAGGTCGGTGAGCTGCTCGACGCCGCCCACGACTACTTCGAGGCCACCGGGCGGCGCGTGTCCATCGAGTACGCCCTCATCAAGGACATGAACGACCACGCCTGGCGGGCTCAGCTGCTCGCCGACGAGCTCAACCGGCGCGGGCGGGGCTGGGCCCACGTCAACCCCATCCCCCTCAACCCCACCCCCGGCTCCATCTGGACCTGCTCCGAGCCGGACGTCCAGGACCGCTTCGTGGATACACTGCGCCAGGCGGGTGTCACCACGACGGTGCGCGACACCCGCGGCAGCGACATCGACGGCGCCTGCGGCCAGCTGGCCGCCGAGGTGCTGGGCCAGGAGAGGTCGAGGACACAGCAATGAGCGGCATGTTCCCCACAGTGGGTGCCCTGCGCCGGGGCTACCGGCCCGAGCAGGTCGATCGCTACTTCAGCAGCGCGCACGAGATCTACGAGGCCGGGGAGCTGGAGGAGATGGACTCCGAGGGCGTGCGCGCCGTCGCCTTCGACGTCGTCCACGGCGGCTACCAGCCCGAGGCCGTTGACGCCGCCCTGGACCGTCTGGAGGCGGCCTTCCTCCAGCAGCGCCGTGCCGACGTCGTCTCCCGGCTGGGACGCGAAGCCTGGATGCGCCAGGTGGCCGAGCTCGCCACGAGCCTGTACCCCAGGCTCCTGCGCCCTGCGGGGGCGCGCTTCGCCCCCGCCCGGGGCCGCGGCTACAGCCGTGACGAGGTGGACGCCCTCATGGACCGCGTCGCCGCCTACTTCGACTCCGGCACCACGCTCAGCTCCGGGCAGATCCGTTCCACCCTGTTCACCTCCGCACGCGGCACCAGGGCCTATGACGAGCGCAGCGTGGACCGCTACCTCGCCCGCGTCATCGAGGTGCTGCTCTGCGTCGAGTGAGCGCCCGGGCCGTCCTCCAGCCCAGATCACAGGAGACCGTCGCATGAGCGCCACCCTCGCCTACGTCCTGGGCGTCCTCGTCCTCGTCGTCGGTATCGCCCTGTCCGTGGCGCTGCACGAGCTGGGTCACATGCTGCCGGCCAAGGCCTTCGGGGTGAAGGTCACCGAGTACTTCATCGGTTTTGGGCCGCGCCTGTGGTCCGTCCACCGCGGTGGCACCGAGTACGGCGTCAAGGCGGTGTGGCTGGGCGGTTACGTGCGCCTGCTGGGCATGCTGCCGCCGGCCCGGCCCGGCCACCCGGACAGGCCCGGCTCCATGGTGGCCCAGGCCCGTGAGGAGTCCCTGGCCGAGCTCGGCCCCGACGAGCAGCACCGCGCCTTCTACCGCCTGAGCGTGCCCCGCAAGCTCGTGGTCATGGCCGGAGGTATCCTCACCAACCTCGTCCTGGGCGTGGTGCTGCTGGCCGTCGCCCTGGGCGTCGTCGGGCAGCCGGGCTACACCGCCACCGTCGCCACGGTCGCGCAGTGCGTCACCTCCGACCCCTCGGCCGACTGCGCCAGCACGGACCCGCTCTCGCCGGCGCGCTCCGCCGGCCTCGAGCCGGGTGACCGCCTGCTGACCTGGGCGGGCGACCCGCTCGCGAGCTGGGCCGAGGTGCAGTCCGCCATCGCCGCTCACGGGGCGGGCCCTCAGGAGGTGGTCGTCGAGCGCGGTGGCCAACGGCTCACCCTCACCGTCACCGCCGTCGAGGTCGAGCGGAGCGTCTACGACGAGGCCGGCCGGCCGGTCACGGGCGAGGACGGGGCGCCGCTGACCCGTCCGCGTGCCTACGTCGGGATCAGTCCGGCCCTGGGAACCGTGCGTGTGCCCGCCGACGAGGTCGCGGGACAGGTCGCGGGCGCCGTCGGCCAGACCCTCAAGGCCATCGCCTCCCTTCCCGTCGGCGTCTACCACGCGGTCCTGGCGGGCCTGGGGACGCAGGAACGCAGCCAGGACGGCCCGGTCAGCCTCGTGGGCGTCGGGCGCATCGCCGGGGAGGTGTCCTCGGCGGGCACCGGCACGGGGCGCGTGCCCTTGTCCGTGCGCCTGTACTCGATGATCAGCCTCCTGGGCTCGCTCAACCTCGCCCTGTTCGCCTTCAACCTCGTTCCCCTGCTGCCGCTGGACGGCGGGCACGTGGCCGGAGCCTGCTGGGAGGGGCTGCGCCGAACCTGGGCGCGTGCCACCGGCCGGCCCGACCCCGGCCACGTGGACACGGCCCGCATGCTCCCCGTCGGCCAGGTGGTGGCCGGGCTGCTCGTCGTCCTGGCGGTTGTGCTCGTCTGGGTGGATCTCGTCGCCCCCCTGTGAGGAGCACTGTGCGCCTGACGCCCCGTACCTCCCGGCTCCTGGTTCCCGTGTCCCAACGGATGACCGGGGGGCTGCTCTCCCTGTGCGCCCTGGACCCGGTGGCCGGCGTGGGCCTGGCCGGTCAGCTGGGCCGCTGGCCGACATGGGGCAGCGGCGACGTCGTCGCCCTGGGCCGTGCCGGGCAGCCCGACGGCGGGGCCTGGGCCACCAGCTCTCTCCTTCCCCTCGGCCTCGCCGCCCGGCCGGCCCTGGGCCACCCGGGCTCCAGCAGCGCCCAGGTGCGTGCGCTGGCCGAGCACGCCCGCCGGCGCCTGACCCGCAACGGCTCCGTCTACGGCCCCGTCGAGGACGTCGAGCCCGTGTGGGGCGAGCTGGCGGGGATGGGGGTGGCCAGCCGTGAGGAGAGGTGGAGCCAGCCGCTGCTCGTGGCGCCCCACCCGCCCGGTGGCCTGGCCGCTGCCGTGCTCCGACGGCGCCGGGAGGCCGGATGGGTGGCCGCGCTGCTGCACGCGGCCACGAGCCCGCAGGAGCCTGCCGTGCTGGAGGCCTCGGTCGCGATGTTCCGCGCGGAGCTCGGCTACAACCCGACGGACTCAGGCGGCGCCTACGCTCGTCACGTCTCCTGGCTCGTGGGCGCCGGGCGCAGCTACGTCGTCCTCGATGACGGTGCGGGGCGTGCGTCGCTGCCGGGCGGGCCGAGGGCCGTGGCCTTCAAGGCGGACGTCGGCGCCCTGTGGCACCCGCCCCACGGGCGCGGCGGCGTCGCCCTGATCACCGGCGTGTGGACCCGCAAGGACCTGCGCGGCCAGGGGGTGGGCAGCGTGGCCCTGGCCGCCGTCGTCGATGCGGTGCGCGCCGAGCACGTGGGCCACCACGGCACTGTGTGCCTGTACGTCAACGACTACAACACGCCGGCCCTCGGCCTGTACCGGGGGCTGGGCTTCGAGCGCGTGGGGACCTACGCGACCGTCCTGCTGTGAGGACGCGCCTGCTCAGCCCTCACCGGCCGCGGCACGGACCTGGGCGAGCAGCCGGCGGGCGGTGTCCTGGTTCATGCGCTCCGCGGACCGCAGCAGCTCGGCGACCTGCTCGATCTGCTCACCGCGTGCGCCCACGGTGATGGCCAGGGCACGCGAGTGCATCGACATGTGGCCCTTCTGGATCCCGTCGGTGACCAGCGCCCGCAGGGCCGCGAGGTTCTGCGCCAGGCCGACGGCGGCGACCACCCGCGCCACCTCGGCGGCGTCCTCGGCCCCGATGAGCCCGAGCGCGGCCTCGGCCTGGGCCAGGGCGTGGATCGTGCCCCCGACGCTCGCCAGCGGCAGCGGCACGCTCATCTGCCCGTGCAGCACCGCGGCGCCCTGCGGGCGCGTGAGCGACCACTGCGACAGGCCCCGGTAGCGCCCGTCACGCGCGGCCCAGGCGTGACAGCCGGCCTCCACGGCACGCGTGTCGTTGCCGATGGCGAGCGCGGCGGCGTGGACCCCGTTCATCACGCCCTTGTTGTGCGTCACGGCGCGGGTGGTATCGACCTGGGCGAGGTCGGAGGCCAGGGCGATGCGGCGGGCGGTGCGCTCCGCCAGGCCCGCCAGCTCCTCGCCCTCCAGCCCGCGGGCGGCGCGGGCCGGCACGAGCAGCGCCGCCGGCAGGTCGCAGGAGACCTCCACGAGGGAGCCGACGGCGTAGTTGGAGATGATCGCCATGAGCACCTCCTCGTCGGGGAAGCGCTCACGCAGGACGGCGGCCACCGCCTCGCCGATGGTGTCGATGATGTTCGCGCCCATGGCGTCGCGCACGTCCACGCTCAGGTCCACGCTGACGAAGCCGCGTGTGCCGGCCGCGCCGCCCGCCGGGTCCGCGGGCGGCAGGTCGCGCACGCGCAGGTCGCGCAGGCCTCCGCCCCGGGCGATGATCGAGGGGTGCGCCTGGGCCGCGGCGGCAAACAGCTCCTCGCGGCACTGCCCGATGCGCTCGGCGAGCCGAGGGTCGCGTGGCTCGGCCACCACCACCTGGCCTGTCATGAGGCGCGTGGGGGTCACGGCGGTGAAGCCTCCCGCCATGCGCACGATCCTCGCGCCGTTGGCCGCGGCGGCCACCACGGAGGCCTCCTCGGTGCACAGGGGCACCGTGTACGTGCGGCCGTTGACCAGCACCCCCGGCACCACCCCGATGGGCAGGTGCAGCTGGCCCACCTGGTTCTCCACGAGCCGGGAGGCGGTGTGCGGGTCCAGGCCCACGGGGGCGGCCAGGAGCTCGTCCGCCTCGGGCGTCAGCCGGCCCTCGGCGACCATCTGCTCGCGCCGCTCGGCGGGGCTGAGCTCGTAGAAGCGGCGGCTCACCGGGCCTCCTGCGCCACGGGGCGGGCCAGGGACTCGACGAGCACGGCGATGCCCATGCCACCGCCCACGCACAGCGAGGCGACGCCCCGGTGCAGGTTGTCGCGGCGCAGCCGGTGCACGAGGGTGACGAGGATGCGGGCGCCGGAGGCGCCCAACGGGTGCCCGAGCGCGATGGCCGAGCCCATGGGGTTGACCGTCTCGGGGTCCAGGTCCAGGTCCTGGCTCACGGCCAGGGAGGTCGCGGCGAAGGCCTCGTTGATCTCGTAGGAGTCGATGTCCGCCGTCGTCAGCCCCTGGTGGGACAGCAGGTCCCGGATCGCGGTGGTGGGGGAGAAGCCCATGATCCGCGGGTCGATGGCGATCTCCGAGGAGCTCGACATCACGGCGAGCACGTCCAGGCCGTGACGGCGGGCGTAGTCCGCGGAGGTCAGCACGAGGGCGGCCGCGCCGTCGGCCACGGAGGAGGCGTTGCCGGCGGTGACGGTGCCGTGCTCGGCGAAGACGGGACGCAGCCCCGCCAGCCGCTCCTCGTCCGTGTCCGGGCGGATCGGCTCGTCGCGGTCCAGGCGCTCGCCGTCGGGCAGGTCCACCGGGGAGATCTCCTCGGCGTACAGGCCCTCGCGGGTGGCGCTGGCGGCCCGCTCGTGGGAGCGCAGCGCCCAGGCGTCCTGGCTCGCGCGGTCGATGTCGTGCTGCTTGGCGACCTCCTCGGCGGTGACCCCCATCGCCTCGCCACTGAAGGCGTCCGTGAGCCCGTCCACCATGAGGGAGGGCTGGGGGTCGAGGTAGGAGCGGGTCTCCGGGTCGTAGGCGGACACGAGCGCGGCCCGGGTCATCGACTCCGTCCCGCCGGCGACGACGACGTTGGCCCGGCGCAGGCGGATGAGCTGCTCGGCGAGGATGACGGACTTCAGACCGGAGCCGCAGACCTCGTTGACGGTCATCGCCGGCACCCGCACCGCCAGCCCGGCTCCCAGCGCGACCTGCCGCGCCACGTTCTGCCCGGCCCCGCCCTGGTAGACGTTGCCGAAGATGAGCTGGGCGACGTCGTTGGCCACTGCCGGGACCCGCTCCAGGGCCGCGCGCACCGCGTGGGCGCCGAGCTCGGCAGCGGTCATGTGCGACAGGCTGCCGCGGCGGCGCCCCGTCGGTGTGCGCATCGCTGAGACGATGACGGCGGCACTGCCCTCGAGGTGGGCGAGGTCGCGGCGGGTGTCGTGCATGGAGCCCCCGTTCATGAGGTGGTGTCTGGGGCGTAGTCTAAACTGCTGCGGTGCCCGGGGCGTCGTGCGCTCTGCCGCGTCAGCGGCGTTCCGACGCCGTCGTGACGGCCTGACCGCCCCCGCCCACCGACCCCTGGAGGCCCGCGTGCTCATCGGCATCGACTCGCTCGAGATCGCCACCCCGGAGCTGTACCTCGACATGACCGACCTCGCGGTGGCCCGCGGCGTGGACCCCGCCAAGTTCCACACCGGTCTCGGGCAGGACCAGATGGCCGTCGCGCCCGCCACCACCGACGTCGTCACCCTGGCCGCCCGTGCCGCTGCCGCCGTCCTGGACAGGGCGGAGGAGGCTGACACCGCCTCCCTCGGGCTCGTCGTCGTGGGCAGCGAGTCCGCCGTTGACGCCTCCAAGGCGATGGCCGTCATGGTCCACGGGCTGCTCGGCCTGCCCGAGGGCGTGCGCGCCTTCGACATCCGTGAGGCCTGCTACGCCGGCACCGCCGGGCTCATGACCGCGGTGGACTACGTCGCCGCCCACCCGGGGCGCACCGCCCTCGTCATCGCCTCCGACCTGGCCCGCTACGGGCTGGGCACCGGTGGGGAGCCCACCCAGGGCGCGGGCGCCGTCGCCATGCTCGTGCGCCAGGACCCGCGGCTGCTCGTCATCGACCCGGCCTCGACCGCCCGCACCCAGGACGTCTACGACTTCTGGCGTCCCGAGGGCGAGAGCGTCCCGCGCGTGGACGGCCACCTGTCCAACCGGTGCTACACGGACATGTTCGCCCGGGTCCTGGCCGCCCACCAGGAGGCCAGCGGCCTGGGGCTGGAGGACTTCGCGGCCCTGTGCTTCCACCTTCCCTACACCAAGATGGGCCGCAAGGCGCTGGCCGGGGTGCTGCCCCCCGAGGAGGCCGAGGCCCGCGGGCTGGGCCACCTGCACCGCCGCTACGACGACTCCCTGGTCTACTCGCGCCGGGTGGGCAACTGCTACACGGCCTCCCTGTACCTGGGCGTGGCCTCCCTGCTCGACCACTGCGACCTGCGCGCCGGCGACCGGCTGGGACTGTTCTCCTACGGCTCGGGCGCGGTGGGCGAGCTCGTCACCGTCACGGTCGTCGAGGGCTTCGGCGCGCGCCGGGACCCTGGCGCGACCGTGTCCGCGCTCGACGCGCGCCGGCGCCTGGGTGTCGAGGAGTACGAGTCGGTGCTCACCGAGTCCCTGGGGCCGGTCGGTGAGGACGCCTCGGCCACGCTCCTGCCGGACGAAGGCCCCTACGCCCTCACCGGCGTGGTGGACGGCGTGCGCCGCTACCGCAGGCCCTGAGCCTCGTGCGCCCGCGGGCCGCCGGGGCCAGCCCGCCCGCGGGCCGCCGGGGGAGGGACGCATTTCATGGGCTACCTCATAGGACGTCGTACCTACTGGAGGCGGTTGGGCGCATAGAGTCCTGGCGTGTACCACAACGCCTCCACGAGTGCTGACCTGCCCCAGGCACCCCACATCGAGGTCTGGAACGACCTCGTCAGCGCGCGCGACCTCGTCCTGTCCCTGGCCCTGTGCTCCGCCTGCGCCTGCGGAGCCCTCGCCGTCGCCACCGTCACGGGTGGCCAGCTCCTCTTCTGGGGCCTGGGCGGCTGCGTCCTCGGCTTCACGCTCAGCTGCCTGATGGTGCGCCCCAAGCGCGAGGTGAGCGTCGTCGAGACTGAGGACGACGCAGCGCCCGCTGAGGCCGCAGCCACCGCCGAGCGCACGGAGGCGCAGCAGTGACCCTCACGATGCTCGCCCTCATGCTCCTGGCCGTCCTGGCCGCCGTCGTCCTGTACTCCTTCATCGGCTTCATCCCCGGCACGGACGAGACGAGCGTGCTCGCCCCCATCACCCTGACCCTCGTGCTCTCGGGCGCCGGCGCCGAGGTGGTCCTGTCCTTCTTCATCTCCGCCATCGTCACCCTCAACCTCATGAACGCCATCCCGACGGCCCTGGTAGGCCTGCCCGGCGGCGTCATGAGCGCCCCGCTCATGGAGCACGCGGTCCTGCTGCGCTCCAAGGGCATGGCCTCGACGACGATCCGCAAGATGGCCGTCGGCTCGGCCATCGGCACGCTCGTGTCGATCCCGCTGGCCTTCCTCCTGGCCGCCGCCGTCGCCCCCCTGGCCGGGCCCATCAAGGAGCAGGCTCCGCTCATCCTCGCCCTGGGCGCCTGCCTGCTGGCTGTGCTGGGACAGAACCGGGTCCTGGCGCTGCTGTCCATCGTGCCCATGGCCTTCCTCTTCAGGGGCCTGCCGGCCCTGTACGAGGCCAAGGGCGTCATCGAGCCCGGCGACAGCGTCAACATCTCCTTCTTCCTCGGCATCACCGTCGGCCCGCTGCTGGTCACCCTGCTCGAGCTGCTCAACCGGCGCCGCCGCGAGGCCCTGCCGCACGGCACCCTGACCCAGGCGCGCCTGAGCGCCGACGGCTTCCGCTCGCGCGAGCTGCGCCCCCACCGGCTCGTCACCGCTGGCGAGGGCGCGTGGAGCGCCGCCATGGCGGCCGCCTCCACGCCCCTGTTCGTCCTGTCCCCGGTGGGCCTGACCTTCCTGCTCGGCGAGGCCTCAGCGGCCCGGCTCAAGGACCCGGTGGAGCGGGCCAAGCGGGCCGTCACCGTCATGAGCTCGCTCACGCACTCGACCTACCTGGCAGGCGTCATCATCCCGCTTGTCGCCCTGGGCATCCCGATCTCGGGCGTGTCCGCGGGACCGGCAGGCCCCCTGTTCGAGGCCGACGGTGTCTACAGCCTCGAGCACAACATCCACCACCTGCTGAGCCTGCCGCAGTTCGTCCTGGCCACGGTGCTGGGCGCGCTGGTCGCCGTCGTCGTCACCTACGTCGTGGCTGTGCGCTGGTCCAGCCAGATCACGCACTTCGTCATCAGGCGCGTGCCCCACGAGGCCGTCCTGTCCCTGTTCGTGTCCCTCATCGTCGTGCTGGCCTACATCGACGCCGGGGTGGCCAACGTCTTCGGCGTGCTGCTCGTGGGCATCGTGTGCGGCTCGCTCAACCGCCTGGGCGTGTCCTACGGGGTGCAGTTCATGACGCTGTACGCCTCGCCCGGTATCGTCACCTGGCTCGCCTCCCTCTGAGGCCGGTGGCGCCAGCGCTGTGGCCGGCGCCACCGGCCGGGCGCCGGGCCTGTGCGCTGGGCCGGGTGCCAGCCTAGGCGGAGCGGCGGGCCAGGGCCGGCAGGTCCACTCCCAGCAGGCGGGCGCGCTCAGCGGTGGCGCCCGTGACGAGCAGGTCCGTGCGGGCCAGGTCCGCCACCCGTGAGGCCCCCAGCAGCGCCATGATCCCGCGCACCTGCTGCGTCCAGGAGACGAGCTCGTCGACTAGGGCCTCGGGGCCTGACTCGGTGAGCGTGCGCATGAAGTGGCCCGAGACCCCCACCGCGCGCGCCCCCAGGGCCAGGCCCCGCACGACGTCCAGGGGACTGCGCACGGCGCCGGAGGCCAGCACCTCCACCGGGGGCGCCCCGGCCGGCCCGTGCAGGCACTCGAGCAGGCACAGGGCCGCGCTCTGGCCCCAGCCGATGAGGTCCCGGTAGGCGCCGTCCTGGCGCCGTGAGGTCTCGATGGCCACGAAGTCCGTGCCCCCGTTGCCGGCCACGTCCGCCGCCGCCACGCCCAGGAGGGCGAGCCGGTCCACGGTGCGCCGCGACAGGCCGAAGCCGACCTCCTTGACCACCACCGGCACCTCGACGGCGTCGGCGATCTGCGCGATGCGCTGCCCCCAGCCGGAGAAGTCCCGGTCCCCCTCGGGCATCGGCACCTCCTGGGCGACGTTGACGTGCACCTGCAGGGCGTCGGCCTCAAGCATCTCGACGGCGCGAAGCGCCTCCTCGGGGCCGACCGTGGGCCCCACGTTGGCCAGCACGAAGGCCTCGGGGGCCGCACGGCGGATGACCCGGAAGGTGTCCTCGCGCGAGGGGTCGCGCAGGGCCACGTGCTGCGAGCCCGAGGCGATGGCCACGCCCGCGGCCGCCGCGGCCTCGGCCAGGGCCGCGTTGAGCCGGCCCGTGGCCTCGGTCCCGCCCGTCATCGCGTTGACGTAGAAGGGCAGCGGCCAGCGCCCGCCCAGGACCTGGGTGGACAGGTCCACGGCCTCGGTGGCCGTCTCCGGCAGGGCGTGGTGGAGGAAGCCGACGTCCGCCCAGGGGGTCGTCCTGCCGGGACCGTGCAGGTCCATCGCCAGGCGCACGTGCTCGTCCTTGCGCTCGCCGTGCTGGCTCACGGCTGCGCCGTGCCGGGGCGCCGCGTCGGCTGCGGGCTGGGTGACGGGGCTCATAAGGCCTCCTCGCTACGGGTCCAGGCAGCCAGGTCAAGGGGGACGATGCCGGCCGCGGCCCAGGCCGAGCGCAGGGCCGCCGTGCTGGTGGCGGGACCGTGCAGGGCGATGCCGCAGTCCCCACCGCCGGCCCCCGAGCTCTTGGCGGCCGCGCCGTGGGCGCAGGCGATCTCAACCAGGCGCGAGAGCCCGGGCGTCTCGATGACGACGCCGCTCATCCGCGACAGGTCCGCCAGGAGCCGGCGGTGCCCGGCCACCTGACGGCGCACCCCCGCCAGGTCCCCGGCCTCCAGGGCGGTGACGAGCCCGGCCAGGCAGTGCTCGGAAGCGGCGAGGAACTGCTCATAGGTCCTCGCCTCCGGCGCTCGCGTCGAGGGCCCGGAAGGGCCACCGGAGGCAGGGGACGGCGTTGGGGCGGCTGGGCCCGCTGCCGGGGCTCTTGGCTGGAGACGGGACTGGACGTGGGAGACGAGGCTGGCCGTCGAGGCCGGCTCACCGGTCCAGCCGACCAGCAGGTCGATCCCGTCCGCCTGCGGCATCCGGCGCACCGCCAGCCCGGGCCAGCACGCCTGGAGCAGCGCGCCGACGCCACGCACGCGCCGCTGGCGCCGCAGCCAGTGCCGGTCAGGGGAGGAGTACAGCACCCAGCCCGACAGGGCGCTCGCCGCCAGGTCCCCGCCGGAGCCCACCGGCTCGACGGCGTCGGAGGCCAGCAGCGCGAGCTTGAACACGTCCAGGTCGCTCAGGTCCAGTGCGTGGAAGCCGGCCACGGCCCGCACGGTGGCCACCGTCACCGCCGCGGAGGAGCCCAGGCCCAGCTTGCGCCCGGAGGCGTCGTCGAGCTCGCTGAGGACGTCCAGGTGCACCATCGCGGGCTCCCGGCCCTGCTCGCGCACGAGCTCCTCGACCACGCGCAGCGCGGAGATGACGTAGTCGGTCGCGCCGGTGCTCGGCACGGCCAGCCCCCGCGCGTCGCGCTGCCAGGTGCGCTCACCGCCGTCGTACAGGGCGGAGGACACCCGGGCACGAGGGCCCGCGGCCGTGGCCGCCGTCACCGTGATGAAGCGGTCCACGGCCACGAGCAGGGCCGAGTGACCGCTCTCGACGACCGCGTACTCCCCGGCGACGTACAGCTTGCCCGGGGCCTGGCACGTGACAGACCGACTCATGGCCCCAGCCAATCAGGACCCCGGCTGCTCATAGCGGATCCCCTCACCGCCGCGCCGCACCGTCACCGACGCCCCGGGAAGGAGACCGGCCAGGGCCTCGGCCGCCGCACCGGCGTGAGCGGTGTCGGTGAGGACCTTGACGTTGGGGCCCGCGTCCATCGTGGCCCACACCGGCAGGCCGTCCCGGCGCAGCCGCTCCACCTCGTGCAGGACCGCGACCGTGCCCGGACGCCAGTACAGGACCGCCGGGCGCGCCGCCACCATCGTGGCATGCATCCCCAGGGCGTTGGCCTGCGCCACCGCCCCCAGGCGCTCGAGGTCACCCGAGGCGGCCGCCTCAAGGGCCTCAGCCAGGTCCGCGGCGCTGGCCTCGACCCACGCCGGGTACAGCGGCGAGGTCCGCATCGTGTGGCGCATCGCCACCGTGGAGGACACCGCCTTGGCGCCGGCGTCCAGGGCGATGACGACCATGGCCAGGTCCAGGGCGCAGGGCACCGGCTCCGCGAAGGAGGAGGCGTCGTCCGTCCCCCGGTTCCAGCGCACCAGGCCCCCGAAGACGGAGCGGGAGGCCGAGCCCGAGCCCCGACGCGCCAGGCACGACAGCGCCCGGGCATCCAGGTCCAGGCCCGCGGCGCGCGAGGCGGCCCCCGCCAGGGCTGCGAAGCCCGCGGCGGAGGAGGCCAGGCCCGCCGCCAGCGGCACCGTCGAGGTTGACACCACGCTCGCGGCCTCGTCCTGGCCCAGGCCCGCGCGCTCGCGCACGAGGGACAGGAAGCGGTGCACGCGCTCGCGGGCGGTGCCCTCGACACCCACACCGTTGATCGTCACGACGTCCTGGCCGTCGGCGCCGCCGTCGAAGGAGACGGTCGTCGTCGTCCACGTCTCGTCCAGGGTGAGCGACAGGCTCGAGGTGGTTGGCAGGTGCAGGAGGTCGTCCGTCTTGCCCCAGTACTTGATGAGGGCGATGTTGGAGTTCGCGCTCGCCGTCGCCGTGCGGGCCGTCGCGGTGCCCGCGCTCACTGCGCCGTCCCGCTCGCGCGCAGCTGGTAGGTCCAGGTGCGCGCCGCACCGGCCTCGCGCAGGGCGGTGCACACCGCTGCGGCCGTCTGGGGCGAGTCCGTGAGGCTGATGAGGCAGCCTCCCAGGCCCCCGCCGGTCATCTTCGCGCCCAGAGCCCCCGCCCGGCGCGCCGCCACGGTGAGCGAGTCCAGCAGGTCCAGGCTCACCCCGATCTCGGAGAGCACCTCGTGCGCCGCGTTCATCATCTCGCCCAGGACCTGCGCCTCGCCGTCGGCCAGGGCCCGGATGGAGCGGTGGGTGAGCTCGCCCAGCCGGTTGATGCGGGGGCCGTAGAAGCCCGGGTCCGCCTCGTAGCGGCGGCGCAGCCCACCCACCGCCTCACGGGTGGAGCCGTGGACCCCGGAGTCGGCGATGACCAGCTGGACGTCCTCGATGCGCTGGCTCAGCAGGCGCATCTCGCCGGACTGGAAACGGATGGGGGAGGGGGCCGTCGTCGCCGCGGCGTCGAGCCCCGAGGGGCGGTCGTGGGCGATCTGCTCGGCCTGGTGGATGAGTGGCAGCAGCTCCTCACGGGTGGCCTGGCGCCCGCAGGCGTCCAGGACCGCACGGATGATGGCGCCCGCGGAGGCCGCCGAGGAGCCCAGTCCCCTCTCGTGGGGGAAGTCGCTGGTGGTCGTCAGCTCGAAGGACTGCCCCAGGCAGCCGGAGCGCTCGCGGGCCACCTCGAAGGCCCGGGCCACGCAGGCGAAGTGGTGGCCGGCCGCGCGCAGCGGGCCGTCATAGTCCAGGGAGCGCAGCCACGAGGGGCCGTCGGTGGGGGTCGCGGTGGCCTGCATCCGCAGGTCGTGCAGGGGCACGGCCACCGCCGGGTGGCCGTAGACCACCGAGTGCTCACCGATGAGGATCGCCTTGGCCCAGGTGCGTCCGTGCCCCACGCGAATGGGCTGTCGATCCATGCTCAGCGTTCCCTTGTCGTCGGTCACCGGTTGCGGCCCTGCTGCCTGGACGGCGCAAGGAAGGGCGCTGCCGAGGCTAGTGACCCGCTCGGAGGGCCCGCAAGCCGGTGTCTGCTGCGCGCGGCCCGCGGGCAGCGCGCCACGTCGTCGGCACAGGAGCCGCCCGGGTGGGGCAGGAAGGAGGGACCGTCGCCGGGCCCGGAGGCAGGATACGAGATGAGGGCCCGCCCCCGTGCCCGAACGGGCCCGGGGCGTGAGCGGCCCCGCCCCCGGGCCACGACGGCGGGCGCCCGGCGAGCACGTAGGATCGTGCCGTGCTTCAGACGATGTCCACCGCCTTCATCCGTACCCTCCGTGAGGACCCGGCCGACGCAGAGGTCGCCAGCCACCGGCTCCTCGTGCGCGCCGCCTACGTGCGCCGCACCGCACCGGGCATCTACACCTGGCTGCCACTCGGGCTGGCCGTCCTGCGCAAGATCGAGGCCATCATCCGCGAGGAGATGAACCGCATCGGTGCCCAGGAGGTCCACTTCGCCGCCCTGCAGCCGGCCGAGCCCTACAAGGACTCCCACCGCTGGGACGAGTACGGTCCCACCCTCTTCCGCCTCAAGGACCGCAAGGGCGGCGACTACCTGCTCGCCCCCACCCACGAGGAGATGTTCACCCTCCTGGCCAAGGACCTGCTCAGCTCCTACAAGGACCTGCCGACGGCGCTGTACCAGATTCAGACGAAGTACCGCGACGAGGCCCGCCCCCGCGCCGGGATCATCCGGGGCCGCCAGTTCATCATGAAGGACTCCTACTCCTTCGACCTCGACGACGAGGGCCTGGAGGCCTCCTACCAGCGCCACCGCGCCGCCTACGAGCGCATCTTCACCCGCCTGGGCCTGGAGTACGTGCCTGTCAACGCCATGGCGGGGGCGATGGGCGGCTCCCGCTCGGAGGAGTTCCTGCACCCCTCCCCGGTGGGGGAGGACACCTTCGTGCGCTCGCCCGGGGGCTACGCCGCCAACGCCGAGGCGGTCGTCACCCCCGTGCCCGACCCGGTTGACGCCTCCGAGGTCCCGCCCGCCCGCGTCGTTGACACCCCCGACTGCCCGACCATCGACACCCTGGTGGACCTGCTCAACACCGACTACCCGCGCCCGGAGCGTGCCTGGACCGCGGCGGACACGCTGAAGAACGTCGTCGTCACCCTCACCCAGCCTGACGGCTCCAAGGAGCTGCTCGTCGTCGGGCTGCCCGGTGACCGCGAGGTGGACCTCAAGCGCCTGGAGGCCGCCCTCAGCCCCGCCGAGGTCGCTGTGGCCGAGGACGCGGACTTCGCGGACCACCCCGAGCTCGTGCGCGGCTACATCGGCCCCACCGCCGTCGGCCCCTCCTCCCCGGCCCGCCGGGTCGAGACCGACGAGCACGGTCACGAGGTCCTGGTGGGCTCCGTGCGCTACCTGCTCGACCCCCGCGTCGTCGATGGCACGAGCTGGGTGACCGGGGCCAACGCGGACCGCAAGCACGTCCTGCACCTGGTCAAGGGCCGCGACTTCGAGGCCGACGGGACCATCGAGGCCGCTGAGGTGCGTGCGGGAGACCCCGCCCCGGACGGCTCTGGCCCCCTGGAGATCGCCCGCGGCATCGAGCTGGGGCACATCTTCGCCCTGGGCCGCAAGTACGCCGACGCCCTCGGCTTCACCGTCCTGGACGACAACGGCAAGGCGCGCACCGTCACCATGGGCTCCTACGGCATCGGCGTCTCGCGCGTCATGGCCGCCCTGGCCGAGGCCAGCTGCGACGAGCACGGCCTGGCCTGGCCGATCCAGGTCGCCCCCTACCATGTGCAGGTGCTCGCCACCGGCAAGGACGACGAGGTCTTCTCCACCGCCGCCGCGCTGGCGACCGAGCTCGACCAGGCCGGTCTCGAGGTCCTCTACGACGACCGCCGCAAGGTCTCCGCGGGCGTGAAGTTCGCCGACTCCGAGTTGCTGGGCGTGCCCTTCACCGTCGTCGTGGGCCGCGACCTCGCCCGGTCCGGCACGGTCGAGATCCGCGAGCGCCGCTGCGGCGAGCGCCGCTCGGTGCCCGTCGACAGCGCAGCGGAGCAGATCCGCTCCACCGTGGTGGCGGCCCTGGAGGCCGTCCCGACGGGTGAGGGGCTCTGAGCCGCCGGGCCCGGAGACGGGCCCCACGCCACCAGGTGACGGCCGGCCGCTGCGGCGGCTGCGGCTCGGCGCGTCCCTGCGCCCCTACCAGCGTGAGCTCCTCGACGCCGTCGAGCCGCAGGACGGCGCCCGCCTGCACCTGGTGGCGCCACCGGGCGCGGGCAAGACCCTCCTGGGCCTGGAGCTGGCACGCCGCAACGGCCGCCGTGCCCTGGTCCTGGCCCCCACGACGCTCATCCGCGACCAGTGGGCGGCCCAGGCGCGCAGGTTCCTGCGGCCCGACGACGCCGGCCCGCCCGAGCACACCGCCTGCCTGACCAAGGCCGCCGGCCTGGCCGAGGACGCCGCGCCCGAGGGCCTGACGGTCCTCACCTACCAGTCGCTGACCGTCGTGGACGGCGCCGGACCCTGGCAGGACGCCGCTCGCAGGCGCTGGGCTGCCGAGCGCGTCGAGGAGGGTATGAGCGCTGGCGCCGCTGAGGGCTGGCTGAGCCGCCTCGAGGCGGAGCACCCCGCGGCCTGGCGCCGGGGAGTGGCGGCACGCGCCGGACGTCTACGCTCCCACGTCGATGAGCTCGACGACACCGCCGTCGAGAGCCTGCTGGCCCCCGGGGCGCGACGACGCCTCGACGCCCTGGTGCGCAGCGGCACCGCCACCGTCGTCCTGGACGAGTGCCACCACCTCACGGCGCACTGGGCGGTCGTGGTCCAGTACCTGCTGCGCCGTCTGAGCGCCGCCGGCGCAGCGCCGACCCTCATCGGCCTGACCGCCACGCAGCCCAGCACCGAGGACTCCTCCTGGTCTCGCTACCACGCCCTGCTCGGTGACGTCGACGCCGAGATCCCCCTGCCTGCCGTGGTCCGTGCCGGGCACCTGGCCCCTGCCCGCAGCCTGGTGTGGTTCACCACCCCGACAGCGCAGGAGACGGCCTTCCTGGAGGCGCGCGGCGCCGAGCTGCGCGCCAGGGTGGCCCAGACGCTGCTGGCCCCCGACGGCATCGACTTCCTCCTGGACCTCGTGGCCCCCGTCCCCGAGGGGCGCGCCCCGGGCCAGGCCGGGCACGCAGCGCCGGCGTCGGGCGCCGTGCAGCGGGCAGGAGCGCCGGTGCCCGCCAGCCGTGAGGAGGTCCTGGCCCGCCTGGCTGCGGGAATCGACGCCGATCCTGTGCTGGCGACGGCCGCGGCCGCCGTCCTGCGGCGCACCGGCACCTACACGCCCACGGCCCTGAGCGTCCTCGTGGTCCCCGAGCTGCCCGACGTCGGGTCGCTGGGGCTGGAGGACGAGCTGCGGCTCGTGGGCCGCTACGCCCTGGAACGGGTGCTGCCGGACCCCTCCCGGCGCGGCGAGTGGCAGGGGCTGCGCGACCTGCTGGGTGGACTGGGGGTGAGCCTCACCGACTCCGGCCTGCGCGCCGGGCGCTCGCCCCTGGATCTCATCGCAGCCAGCACCCGGGCCAAGGACACGGCCGTCGTCGAGGTCCTGCGTGCCGAGCTCGACGCCCTGGGTGAGCGGTTGTGCGCTGTCGTCGTCACTGACGCCGCCGAGCGCTCCGCCACCCACAAGGCCCTCGACGTGCTGGCCGGGGCCCACAGCGGGCGCCCCGTCGGCGGCGTGCTGCGCTGCCTGGAGACTGTGCTCACCGACCAGCGGCTGCGTGCCCTGCACCCGGTGGCGCTGACCTCCTCGCACCTGCGCCTTGCCAGCGGCGAGGAGAGCCTGCTGGAGCGGCTGCGCACCGAGACCGGTCTGCCCCTGAGCGTCACGGACGACGGCTGGACCACGCGCGTGACCGCTCCCGCCGGGCGGGCCTCAGGGCTGGTGCTCGCCGTCTGCCGCCTCGTGGCCGCCGGGCAGGTCCGTCTGGTGCTGGGGACCCGGGGCCTGCTCGGGGAGGGGTGGGACTGCCCGCAGGTCAACACCCTGGTGGACCTCACCACGGCCACGACGGCGACGGCGGTCTGCCAGCTGCGCGGTCGCACGGTCCGGCTGGACCCGGCGTGGCCGGGCAAGGTGGCCCACACCTGGTCACTGGCCTGCCTGCTGCCCACCGAGGCCGGCCTGGCGCAGCAGCCCGACCTGGCGCGCCTGGAGCGCAAGCTCGACCACCAGTGGTCTCTGCGCGTGCAGGACCCGGGCGCGGGTGACGGCAGCGGGCGGCCGGCGCTCATCACGACCGGTCCGGCCGGGGTGCTGGAGCCTGAGCAGGTCGCGGTACTCGACGCCCTGGCCGGCGCGGCCCCTCAGCGGGCGCCGCTGGGCACGGCGGCGGCCGTGGCCCGTCTCAACGCGGGTACCGTCGCCAGCCTGTCCGACCGCGCCGGGGAACGGCAGGCCTGGCTGGCGGGCGCCGGCGCGGCCCACGCCGCCGGGAGCGGCGCCACCGGCAGCGAGGACGGGCTGCGCCCGGGCACGGCTGTGGAGGCGGTCGAGATCCGCCTGCGCCCGGGCCTGTTGCGCCGGGGCACGCCCGAGGGGCTGTGGACGGCGCTCGTGCGCGTCGTGGCCGAGGTGCTGGCTGAGCGCACAGGCGCGCCCCTTGAGGAGGGGCAGGTCGTGTCCCTCACCGACCGTGACGCCGTCGTCGTGGGCCTGGCCGGGGTGGAACAGCGCCACGCCCAGGCGGTGGCCGAGGCCGTGGCGGCCCTGCTGGGTCCTGCGGCCACCGCACCGCGCTTCGTCCTGGAGGTCGCCACCGGGTCCTGGAGCCGGCGGGCCGGCAGCAGGCTCGGCGTGCTGCGGCGCCTGCTGTCGCGCCTCGAGGCGGCCCTGTGGCGCGGTCCCGACCGGGTCATCATGCTGGCGGTGCCCGCCTCGCTGGTGCGCTCGCGCACCCAGGCGGTGGCGCTTGTGGACGCCTGGAGCCGTCTCATCGGCCCCTGCCGCCTGCGCCTGGTGAGGGACGAGGGCGACGCCGCCGCGCTCCTGGGGGCGTGCGCCAGCACGAGGGGTGTGAGCGTCAGCCGCCTGCGCTGGTGGGTCGAGGGGCCGCAGCCGGCAGGCCGGCTCAGTGCCCCGGAAGGGCGCTGACGTCCGCGCCCCAGGAGACGGCCGTCAACGCCGCCGCCACGGCCGCGTCCAGGGCCTCGGCGCGCGCCCGGCCCGTGGTGGTGGACACGGCGACCACCTCGGCGTCGGCCACACGTAGCCACACCTGGCGGGCCCAGGTCACCTCGGCGCTCGCACCGTCCTGGGCGCCAGGCGCGGCGTAGGCGGCGAGCCGCGTGTCCTCACCGCCCAGGGCGACGGAGGCGTTGACGAGGTCGTCGGCCCCGGCCGCCTGCGCCTGGGCGCGTGAGCGGGTCTCCTCGTCACCGCGCGCCGCCACCTCCTCCAGGGCGTAGCGGGCGGCGTCGTAGGCCTGGAGCAGGGCACCGGGCAGGGGCTCGGAGGTCGGCGTGGCGCGACCCTCGGCCCCGGCGGTGCCGGGCTCAAGAGCCTCCAGCGCCACCGACCAGGACACGGCCACGGCGGCGTAGAGCGAGGCCTCCTGTGCCTGGGCGGCGGTGAGGCAGGCCTCACGTGCCTGCGCGGCGCCGGCGGTGAGGGCCTCGACCAGGGCGTCGCGCGAGGCCCCCGCTGCGGCCGTGGCGACCGGGGAGGCTGTCGGGAAGGTCGAGGGCACGGGTGCCGTGTAGGGCTCCCACACCCCGCCCAGGGCCTCGAGCTGGACGGCGGTGTCCGTCACGAGGGCGGAGGCGATGCCGGCGGCCGGGTCCTCGGGGAAGGCGGCCAGGAAGGAGGAGGCGGTTGAGGCCACGAGCACGGTGCGGCGGGCGAGGCCGTCGCGCACGGACTCCTGCTCGGAGGCCGAGGGGAGGGTCCGGGGTGCCGCCTCACCGATCCTCAGCCCGCAGCCGGTGGTGCCGACGGCGAGGGCGCACACGGCCAGGAGCGCGGCCGTGCGGCCAAGGGGCGTGAGGCGGTCGGCGGGGCCTGTGGGGATGCTCGTCACGCGGTGATCCTGCCACGGACGGGTAGCATGGGCGCGTATGACCACGCCCGCGGGCTGGGCGCCTGCCCGCCCGCGGGCGCCACCGACCCTGGAGGGACACCCATGGCCGACGCTCTCGCCACCCGGCTCACCGAGCTGCTCACCCCCGTGGTGGAGGGCGTGGGGCTCTTCCTCGAGGGTGTTGAGACCACGAGGGCCGGGCGCCACTGCGCCGTCCGCGTCGTCGTTGACCTTCCCGACGGCGAGGGCGACATCGACCTGGACATGGTGACCGCCGCCACCGGGGCCGTCTCCGCGGCCCTGGACGCCGCTGACCCGGTCAAGGGCCAGTACACCCTCGAGGTCCTCAGCCCCGGCGCCGAGCGGAGGCTGACCACCCCGCGCCACCTGCGCCGCGCCGTCGGCCACACCGTCGCCGTCACCACGGCCGGCGCGACGCTCACCGGAACGCTGCTCGCCACCGACGCGGACACCCTCACGCTTGACGTCGACGGGGCCGCCACGACGCTCCCCCTGGACGAGGTCACCGAGGCCCGGACCGTCGTCGTCCTCTGACACCCCGACCACCAGACACCTGCGGCCGGGCGGCCGCGCACCGGGCCCGAGCGCCCCACCAGACGAGAGAGGACACCCAGGACACCATGGACATCAACATGCCGGAGCTGCGAGGCGCGGCCGACGAGCTGGGCATCGACCTGGACGACCTCCTTCCCGCCATCGAGGACGCCATCCTCACCGCCTACCTCAAGGTCCCCGGCGCGATCCGCGGCTCCCAGGTCGAGATCGACCGCCGCAGCGGGCACATGACCGTCCTCGCCCCGGAGCTGGACGAGCAGGACCAGCCCACCGGTGAGTTCTTCGACGACACCCCGGAGGACTTCGGGCGCATCGCCCAGGCCACGGCCCGCTCGGTCATCGTCCAGCGCATCCAGGACCGTCGCGACTTCGAGGTCCTGGGGGTCTTCAAGGACAAGGCGGGGGAGCTCATCTCCGGCACCGTCGAGCAGGGGCGTGACCCCCGCCTTGTCTACGTGCGCCTGGACGAGGAGCACGAGGGGATCATGCCGCCACACGAGCAGGTCCCCGGCGAGCGCCACCGCCACGGCGACCGCGTGCGCGTCTACGTCACCGAGGTCTCGCGCGGCCTCAAGGGGGCCCAGATCATCCTCTCCCGCTCACACCCGGGCCTGGTGCGCAAGCTCTTCGAGCGCGAGGTCCCCGAGATCGGCTCCGGCGACGTCGAGATCGTCGCGATCGCCCGCGAGGCCGGCCACCGCACCAAGATGGCCGTGCGCTCGCGCGTCAAGGGTGTCAACGCCAAGGGCGCCTGCATCGGTCCGATGGGCCAGCGCGTGCGCGCCGTCACCTCTGAGCTCGGTGGCGAGAAGATCGACATCGTGGACTACTCCGAGGACCCGGCGCGCTTCGTCGCCAACGCGCTGTCGCCCGCGCGCGTGTCCGAGGTGCGCATCGTGTCGATGGAGGACAAGACGGCCCGTGCGACCGTCCCGGACTTCCAGCTCTCGCTGGCCATCGGCAAGGAGGGGCAGAACGCCCGCCTCGCCGCGCGCCTGACCGGCTGGAAGATCGACATCCACGCGGACTCCGAGTCCGGGCGGGTCGTGCCCGGCACCGGCTCGCGCGCTGACGACGTGACCGGTCCCTCACAGCCCGGCGACGAGGCCTGAGCGGGCCGCCGGTAAACTTGACGCGGACCCTGCCAGCCTTGGGTGCGGCCTGCCGTGCACAAGGCGCCCGGGCAGGATGAGCGGAAGGACACGCGTGACGGCCACGAGCACCTCACACGTGCCCGAGCGCACCTGTGTCGGGTGCCGCGGCAAGGGTCCCCGGGCGCAGCTGCTGCGTCTGGTCCTCGACGGCGGCGGGCTCGCCGTCGACCCTCGGGCGGTGTCGCCCGGGAGGGGCGCGTGGATCCACCCGGACCCCGCGTGCCTGGAGCTCGCTGAGCGCAGGGGCGCCCTTGGGCGCGCGCTGCGCACCCGTGGGCCGTTGGATGCGGCCCCCGTGCGCGACTGGCTCTCCCGCAAGGGCAGGGCCTGAGCGCATGACACCGGTCCTGGGACCGGGAACACCGATTGCAAAGGCGGGTAGGAAGCCGATGGGCACCCGATGAGTACCCAGCGATGAGCTGCCTCTACTAGCGCCTGCTCCTGGTCAGGAGCAGGCAACCTGACAGGAGAAATGTGGCTAAACCACGCGTTCACGAGCTCGCCAAGGAGCTCGACCCCACTGGCAAGAAGATCACCTCGAAGGTGATCCTGGCCTGGCTCAAGGACCAGGGAGAGTTCGTCAAGGCGGCCTCCTCCGCCGTTGAGCCCCCGGTGGCGCGCCGCGTGCGCGAGCACTTCGGGCCCAGGGCCGAGGCGGGCGCCAAGCCTGCGGCCCGTCCGGCCGCGCCCAAGCCCGCCGCCAGGCCTGCCGCGCCGCGCCCGGCTGCGCCCGCTGCCCCGGCCACCGCCGAGGCCCCGTCGCCGCGCCCGGCCCCCGGGCCGCGTCCGGCCGCGCCCCAGCGAGACACGGCCCCCGCTGAGCGCCGCAGCGCCCCGACTCCGGGCCCGCGCCCGGGTGCGCCGCGTCCGGGTGCGCCGCGTCCGGGTGCGCCGCGTCCGGGCAACAACCCCTTCGCCTCCTCGCAGGGCATGCCCCGTCCGGGCGGCTCGCGCGGCCAGGGCGGCCAGCCGGGCCAGGGCGGTCCGCGCCCGGGTGCCCCGCGCCGTCAGGGTGCTGGCGCCGGCGCGCCTCGTCCCCAGGGAGCCGGGCCGCGCCCGCAGGGCGGTGCCCGTCCGGGTCCGCGCCCCGGTGGCCTGCGTCCCAACCCCGGCATGATGCCGGGCACCTCCTCCGTGGGGCGCCCGGGTGCCCCGGCGCGCGGCGGCCAGGCCGGCCGCGGTGGCCGGCCGGGAGCTGCCGGCCGTGGTGGCCAGGGCGCCGGTGGCGCCGGACGTCCCGGCGGCGGCTTCGGCGGCGGCCCTCGTGGCGGCCGCGGCGGGCGCGGCTCGACGCAGGGCGCCTTCGGGCGTGGTGGCGGCGCGCCCCGCGGGCGCAAGTCCAAGCGCGCGAAGCGGCAGGAGTTCGAGCAGCAGAGCGCACCGTCGCTGGGCGGCGTCATCGTCCCGCGCGGTGACGGCTCGACCCCGGTGCGCATCCGCCAGGGCGCGACCCTGACGGACTTCGCCGAGAAGATCAACGCGAACCCCGCCGCCCTTATCACCGTGCTGTTCCACCTCGGTGAGATGGCCACGGCCACCCAGTCCCTGGACGAGGACACCTTCCAGCTCCTGGGCGTCGAGCTCGGCTACAACGTCGAGCTCGTCTCCGCCGAGGACGAGGACCGCGAGCTGCTCGAGTCCTTCGACATCGACCTCGAGGCCGAGGAGGCCGGCTGGTCCGACGAGGACCTCGAGTCCCGTCCGCCGGTGGTCACCGTCATGGGCCACGTCGATCACGGTAAGACCAAGCTGCTCGACGCCATCCGCTCCACGGACGTCGTCGCCGGCGAGGCCGGTGGCATCACCCAGTCCATCGGTGCCTACCAGGTGCGGGTCTCCGTCGGTGACGAGCGCCGGTCGATCACCTTCATCGACACCCCCGGTCACGAGGCCTTCACCGCCATGCGTGCCCGAGGTGCCGAGGTCACCGACATCGCCATCCTCGTGGTGGCCGCCGACGACGGTGTCATGCCGCAGACCATTGAGGCCCTCAACCACGCGCAGGCGGCCAACGTGCCGATCGTCGTCGCGGTCAACAAGATCGACAAGGAGGGCGCCAACCCGGACAAGATCCGTGGCCAGCTCACCGAGTACGGCCTGGTGCCCGAGGAGTACGGCGGCGACACGATGTTCGTTGACATCTCCGCCAAGCAGCGCCTCAACATCGACGAGCTGCTTGAGGCCGTCGTGCTCACCGCCGACGCCGCCCTGGACCTGCGGGCGAACCCGAGCAGTGACGCCCGCGGTGTCACCATCGAGGCCAAGCTCGACAAGGGCCGTGGCGCCACGACGACGGTCCTCGTCCAGCAGGGCACCCTGCGGGTGGGCGACCCCATCGTCGCCGGCTCCGCCTACGGGCGCGTGCGCGCCATGTTCGACGAGCACGGCCAGAACCTGGAGGAGGTCGGTCCCGCGCGTCCGGCCCTCGTGCTGGGCCTGACCAGCGTGCCGAGCGCCGGTGACTCCTTCATCGTCGCCCCCGACGACCGCACCGCCCGCCAGATCGCCGACAAGCGTGAGGCCGCGGAGCGCGCCGCCCTGCTGGCCCGGCGCCGCAAGCGCGTGTCCCTGGAGAACCTCACCGACGTCCTCAAGGAGGGCAAGGTTGACACCCTCAACCTCATCCTCAAGGGCGACAGCTCGGGTGCGGTCGAGGCGCTGGAGGACTCGCTGCTCAAGATCGACGTCGGCGACGAGGTCGCGCTGCGCATCATCCACCGCGGTGTCGGTGCGATCACGCAGAACGACGTCAACCTCGCCACGGTGGACTCCGCCGTCATCATCGGCTTCAACGTGCGCCCCGCGGTGCGGGTCGCCGAGATGGCCGACCGCGAGGGCGTGGACATGAAGTTCTACTCGGTCATCTACGCGGCGATCGAGGACGTTGAGGCCTCGATGAAGGGCATGCTCAAGCCCGTCTACGAGGAGGTCGAGCTCGGTACTGCCGAGGTCCGTCAGGTCTTCCACTCCTCGAGGTTCGGCTCCATCGCGGGCTCCCTGGTGCGCTCGGGCGTCATCCGGCGCGGGGCCAAGGCGCGTCTGGTGCGCGACGGCGTGGTCGTCAACGGCGACCTCACCATCGAGACCCTGCGTCGTGAGAAGGACGACGTCACCGAGGTCCGCGAGGGCTACGAGTGCGGTATCAACCTGGGCTTCAAGGACATCGCCGAGGGCGACGTCATCGAGACCTGGGAGATGCGCGAGAAGCCGCGCGACTGAGCGCCGCTGAGCTGGGCCGGGGGGAAACCCCCGTGTGGTGGGCGGCCCCCGGCCTGCCCCGTCACCGCTTCGAGGTTGCCGACGGCGAGCCGCCCAGCACACGCATCTGCGTCGCCAGGTCCACGGAGAAGATGACCGTCGCCACCACGATGAGCGACATGGCCGCCCAGCGGGCCGGGGAGATCGTCTCGCCGAGCACGAGCCAGGCCAGGAGGAACTGCATGAGTGGGGAGAAGAACTGCACGATGCCGACTGTGGACAGTGGCACGCGTCGGGCTCCTGCGGCGAAGAGCAGCAGCGGCGCCGCCGTCACCGGCCCGGCGAGCACGAGCAGGGCGGCCAGGCCGGCTGAGCCCTCAGGCCCCTGGAGCGTGGAGGTCCCGGTGAGGGCGAGGTGGGTGAGGTGGCCCAGGCCCAGCGGCAGCACCAGGCAGGTCTCTAAGGTCAGTCCCGTCAGCGCGTCCACCCGCACCTGGTTCTTCACCAGCCCGTACAGGCCAAAGGTGGCCGCCAGCGCCAGGGAGATCCAGGGCAGGCTGCCCTGGGCGGTCACGGCGACGGAGACCACCGCCAGCACGATGGCCACCTTCTGGGCACGGCGCAGGCGCTCTCTGAGGACCAGCGCCGCCAGGGCCACTGTCACGAGCGGGTTGATGAAGTAGCCCAGGGCGGCGTCGGCCGTGCGGCCCGTGTTGACGCCGTAGACGTAGGTGAGCCAGTTGAGGGTGATGAGCACGCCGGCGGCGGCGAGGGCCAGCAGCTGGCGCGGGGCTGCGAGCACGGCGCGCACCCGCGCCCAGGCGCGGGTCACGGTCACGAGCAGGAGGCAGGTGAGCGCGGTGAAGGTGATCCGGTAGCTGAGGATCTCAAGGGCTCCCGCGGCGTCCAGGAGCCGGAAGTAGAGCGGGAAGAGTCCCCACAGGGCGTAGGTGCCCAGCACGAGGGCGGTGCCGCGCTGCTGGGAGGCGGTGGACGGTGAGGTGGGCGAGGGCATACGGGCTCGTTCCTGGGACAGTGGGCAGATGCTAACGGTGTGAGGCGTGAGGCTGCGCACCTGGCAGGTATCTGAGACAATCGCCCGCCGGCACTCCCGCCGACGTGCCCCGCTGACCCTAGGAGCTTCCATGGCTGACGCCGCCCGCGCCCGCAAGGTCGCCGACCGTATCCACGAGACCGTCGCCCGTATGCTCCAGGGACGGATCAAGGACTCGCGTCTCGGCTTCGTCACCGTCACCGACGTGCGGGTCACCGGTGACCTGCAGCAGGCCACGGTCTTCTACACGGTCTACGGCTCTGAGCGAGAGCGCCGCGAGACGGCCGCCGCCCTGCGCTCGGCGACGGGCCTCATCCGCTCAGAGGTCGGCAGGGCGCTCGGCATCCGCCTGACCCCGTCGATCACCTTCCAGCTCGACGCGCTGCCCACCCAGGCCCGCACCTTCGAGGACGCCCTCGCCCAGGCGCGCGCCAAGGATGAGCAGATCGCCCGCACCTGTGCGGGGGCCTCCTACGCGGGCGAGGCGGACCCCTACCGTCACGACGACGAGGACGGCGAGGGCGGCGCCGACGACGAGGACGCCCCCACCGGCGAGCCGGGCACCCGGGCGTGAACGGCCGCACCGGCGCCGCCCGGAACCGTCCTGCGGTGCCCCGCGGCACCGTCACCGCCCCAGACGGCCTGCTGCTCATCGACAAGCCCAGCGGCCTGACGAGCCACGACGTCGTCGCCATGACCCGCAGGCTCGCGGCCACGCGCAAGGTCGGCCACGCCGGGACCCTCGACCCCATGGCCACGGGCCTTCTCATCATCGGCCTGGGCAGGGCGACCCGGCTGCTGACCTACCTCGTGGGCGCGGACAAGACCTACACCGCCACCCTGAGGCTGGGGCAGGAGACCGTCACCGACGACGCTGAGGGCGAGGTCACCGCCCGCCACGGCTGCACGCCGCAGGAGGACCTGCCCGCGCGCCTCGACGCCGCCCTGGCCCGCCTCACCGGGGACCTCATGCAGGTGCCCAGCGCCGTCAGTGCCGTCAAGGTTGACGGCGTGCGCGCCTACGCGCGCGTGCGTGGGGGCCAGGACGTCGCCCTCGCAGCCCGCCCGGTCACGGTCCACGCCCTGACCCGGGCCGGCGGCCCGCGCCCCTCGACGGCGCCCGACGGCACCGACGTCGTCGACATCGACCTGTGCGTCTGCTGCTCCTCAGGCACCTACGTGCGCGCCCTGGCCCGCGACCTCGGGCGGGCGCTGGGCTGCGGGGCGCACCTGACGGTCCTGCGGCGCACGGCCGTCGGCCCCTTCGACGTCGGTGAGGCCCTCACGCTCAAGGCCGCTGCCCGGCAGGTGGAGGCCGGGGCCGACGCCGAGCCGCCGTCGGGACTGCGCACGATGAGCCTGAGCGCGGTCGCCCGGCGCTGCTTCCCGGCCGTGGCGCTGGACGAGGACGAGGCCCGCGCCCTCGCCTACGGCCAGGTCCTCGGTGAGGACGTCGCCGCCCGTGCCGTCACCCCCGAGCGTGCCGTGGTCCCCAAGGAGCGGCGCCCGGACGGCGCCCTCAGGGCGCGCCCCGTCCTCGCGGGTTTCGCTCCCGACGGTGAGGTCGTGGCACTGTTGACCACCGGCAAGGGCCGCACGCGGCCCGTGCTCGTCCTCGCCCCCGCCATGGGGCCGGGACACGCTGACACGCAGCCGACCGCCGGTGAGCCCGGCGACCTAGGAGAGCCATGAGCGAGCAGGACGAGCAGACGGACCGGGCCGGCACGGGCGCCGCGCCCGGCGGGTGCGGCGGGCACCACCGAACCGCGCGGCAGCAGGAACGGCCCGGTGAGGCACCCGCCCCGGCGGGCGTCGTCCCCGGGCGCAAGGCCGGCAACCTCCTGGGCCTGCGCGACGTCTCCGCGCCCGCTCCCTCCCAGGGTGGAGGCTGCGGCTGCGGGGGCCACGGGCACGGCGGCCGGCACGCACACGGCCGCTGCGGCTGCGGCTCCCACTGAGCCCCGTGGAGGTCTGGTACGGCGCCGAGCAGGTGCCTGAGGAGCTGCGGGACCCCTCGGGGCCCGGCTCGGTCGTCACCATCGGGGTCTTCGACGGCGTCCACCGAGGGCACCGGGCGGTGCTCGCACGCCTGGCCGCGCGCGCCGCGGACCTCGCCTCCCGTCGTCCCGGCACCGCTCGCCCCCGCACGGTCGCCGTCACCTTCGACCCGCACCCGGCCCAGGTCCACCGGCCGGGCCAGCACCTGCCGATGGTCGCCTCGCTGGCCGACCGCCTCACCCTGCTGGCCTCCACGGGCCTGGACGCGGTCCTCGTCGTGCACTACACCCTCGACTTCGCCGACCAGGGCGCCGAGGACTTCGTGCGCACGTGGCTCGAGGGCCTGCTCGGGGCACGGGCCGTCGTCGTCGGCGACGACGTGCGCTTCGGCCGGGGCAACGAGGGCGACGCCCGCACCCTGGAGCAGATCGGGGCCGCGGACGGCCTCGAGGTGGAGATCGTCCGCGACGTGCTCGCCCCCTGCGGGCGGCGCTGGTCCTCGACCTGGGTGCGCCAGCTGCTCGAGGAGGGCGACGTCGCCGGGGCCGCCGAGGTCCTCGGGCGGGCCCACCGCCTGCGCGGCACCGTCGTGCACGGTCACAAGCGCGGCCGGGAGATCGGCTTCCCGACGGCGAACCTTGAGGCCGCGACCGCCGGCGTCGTGCCGCCCGACGGGGTCTACGCGGGCTGGCTCGTGCGCTCGCCGGGCTCCGGTGAGGACCAGGCTGCGGGGGAGGAGCGGCTGGCGGCCGCCGTCTCGATCGGTACCAACCCCACCTTCGACGACGTGCCCGAGCGGGTTGTCGAGGCGCACGTGCTGGGACGCACGGACCTGGACCTGTACGGTGAGGTCGTGGGGGTCGAGCTCGTCGAGCGCCTGCGCCCCATGCTGGCCTTCGACGGGCTCGAGCCCCTGCTGGCGCAGATGCGCCGCGACGTCGTCAGCTGCGCCGCCGTCCTGGGGGTGCCGGCCCCCGGCCCCCTGCGGCCCGAGGACGTCACGGCCTGAGCCCCGGCCGCTCCCGCGGGTGCCTGTGCCCGGTCCCACAGGCCCGCACGGCCCTGGGGCGGCGCCTCCCGGCGCGGGCGCTGGTATCGTGAGCGGGCCGTCGATCGGCCACGGACGTGTCATGCCCGGGAGGACAAGCCCCGGCGCTCCGTGCAACGAGAACAAGGAGTCCGCATGTCGATTTCCGCCGAGCGCAAGACCGAGCTCATCGCCGAGTACGCCACCCACGAGGGTGACACGGGCTCCCCGGAGGTCCAGGTCGCCGTCCTGAGCGAGCGCATCAAGAACCTCACCGAGCACTTCAAGACCCACACCCACGACCACCACTCGCGTCGTGGCCTGTACCTCCTCATCGGTAAGCGTCGTCGTCTGCTCGACTACCTCATGAAGGAGGACATCGAGCGCTACCGCTCCCTCATTGCCCGCCTCGGCATCCGTCGCTGAGCGAGCGCCGCGGGCACAGCGCCCGCACCGACCCGCCGAGGGCCCTGCCACGAGCTGGCGGGGCCCTCGCCCTGTCCACGGGGCGCGGCCCATCTCACGCACCCCGGCCATCCGCCGCCCAGCCATCGTGGGGGCCGGGAGGCTAGGATCGAGGCGTTCGCATTGACTGAGAAAGAGACACGTCACAGATGTTCATTGACGACCCCGAGGTCACCGCTGCTGAGGCCGTGATCGACAACGGCGCCTTCGGCACGCGCGTGGTCCGCTTCGAGACCGGCCGCCTCGCCAAGCAGGCCGCCGGCTCCGCCATGGCCTACCTCGACGGCGAGACCGCGATCCTGTCGGCCACCACCGTGGGCAAGCACCCCAAGGACCAGTTCGACTTCTTCCCGCTCACCGTTGACGTGGAGGAGCGCCAGTACGCCGCCGGCCGCATCCCCGGCTCCTTCTTCCGCCGCGAGGGCCGCGCCGGCACCTCCGCCATCCTCGCCTGCCGCCTCATCGACCGCCCGCTGCGCCCGTCCTTCGTCAAGGGCCTGCGCAACGAGGTCCAGGTCGTTGAGACCGTCCTGGCCATCCACCCTGACGACGCCTACGACGTGCTGGCCATCAACGCGGCCTCCATGTCCACCCAGATCGCGGGCCTGCCCTTCGCCGGTCCCGTGGCCGGCACCCGCCTGGCCCTCATCGACGGACAGTGGGTCGCCTTCCCCCGCTACAGCGAGCTCGAGCGCGCCACCTTCAACATGGTCGTCGCCGGCCGCGTCCTCGAGGACGGCGACGTCGCCATCATGATGGTCGAGGCCGGCGCCACCGAGAACGCCTTCGACCTCATCGCCCAGGGCGCCACCGCCCCGACTGAGCCGGTGGTCGCCTCCGCCCTCGAGGCCGCCAAGCCCCACATCAAGGCCCTGTGCGAGGCCCAGATGGAGGTCGCCGCCCGCGCCTCCAAGCCCACGGCCGAGTTCCCGCTCTACCTGGACTACTCCGACGAGCAGTACGCCGCCGTCGAGAAGGCCGCTGAGGCCCACGACCTCGCCTCCGCCATCGCCACCGAGGGCAAGCAGGCCCGCGACGCTGCCACCGACGCCGTGCGCGACGCCGTCCTGGCGGACCTCGCTGCGGACTTCCCCGCCGAGGAGGACACCAAGGCCCTCAAGGCGGCCTTCCGCTCCGTGACCAAGAAGCACGTGCGCCACCGCACCCTCACCGAGGGCATCCGCATGGACGGGCGTGGCCTGAAGGACATCCGCACCCTGGGTGCGGAGGTCGAGGTCCTGCCCCGCGTGCACGGCTCGGCCATCTTCGAGCGCGGCGAGACCCAGATCCTGGGTGTCACCACCCTCAACATGCTGCGCATGGAGCAGCAGATCGACGACCTGTCGCCGGTGACGCACAAGCGCTACATGCACCAGTACGTCTTCCCGCCCTTCTCTACCGGTGAGACCGGCCGCGTCGGCGCCCCCAAGCGCCGCGAGGTGGGCCACGGCGCCCTGGCGGAGCGTGCCCTGGCCCCCGTCATCCCCAACCGCGACGACTTCCCCTACGCGATCCGCCAGGTCTCCGAGGCCCTGGGCTCCAACGGCTCGACGTCGATGGGCTCGGTGTGCGCCTCCACCATGTCCCTGCTCAACGCCGGTGTGCCGCTCAAGGCCCCCGTCGCGGGCATCGCCATGGGACTCATGCACGAGGTCATCGACGGTGAGACGAAGTGGGCCACCCTCACCGACATCCTCGGCAGCGAGGACGCCTTCGGCGACATGGACTTCAAGGTGGCCGGCACCCGCGAGTTCATCACCGCCCTCCAGCTCGACACCAAGCTCGACGGCCTGCCCTCCGAGGTCCTGGCCGGCGCGCTCGGCCAGGCCCGCGACGCCCGCTTCTACATCCTCGACGTCATGGAGCAGGCCATCGACGGACCGGACGAGATGGCCCCCACGGCCCCGCGCGTGCTCACGGTTCACATCCCGGTGGACAAGATCGGCGAGGTCATCGGCCCCAAGGGCAAGATGATCAACCAGATCCAGGAGGACACCGGCGCGGACCTGACGGTCGAGGACGACGGCACCGTCTACATCGGCGCCTCCGACGGCCCCTCCGCCGAGGCGGCCCGCGACGCGGTCAACGCCATCGCCAACCCTCAGATGCCGGAGATCGGCGAGCGCTTCATCGGCACGGTCGTCAAGACCACGACCTTCGGCGCCTTCGTGTCCCTGTCGCCGGGCAAGGACGGCCTGCTGCACATCTCGCAGATCCGTCGTCTCGTGGGCGGCAAGCGCGTGGAGAACGTTGACGACGTCCTCACCGTCGGTGACAAGGTCCAGGTCGAGCTCGCCGAGATCGACCAGCGCGGCAAGCTCAGCCTGCACGCGGTCCTCACGGAGGAGCAGCTGGCGGCCGAGGAGGAGGCCCGTGGCTCGCGTGAGGATGGCGAGGGCTCTGAGCGCCGTGAGCGCCGCCCGCGCCGTGAGCGCAGCGAGGCCGACGGCGAGCGCCGTGAGCGCCGCCCGCGCCGCCGTCGCACTCGCACCGTGGAGGACTGCGCGGACGAGGACTGAGGCTCGCGCGGTGCTGACGCCGGCACCGGCCGCCGCCAGGCGGTGAGCAGCTGATCCGGTGGGGCCGGGTGGGGACAGACCCACCCGGCCCCACCGCGTGCGCAGCCGGGTTCTTGCCCGGGCGGGCGGCACCGTTAGGCTCGCCCGGTGACCGCATCCTCCGCCCCTGCCCCGTCCCCGCGCCCCACCGGCGCCTCCTACGCCGAGGTCGCTCTTGAGCGCGGCGTCGCCGGCGACCCGGCCACCGAGCTGGCCCTGGTTGACGACGGTGCCCTGCTGCGCCGCTCCGTCCTGCCCGGAGGGGTGCGGGTCATCACGGAGTCCGTGCCGGGGCTGCGCTCGACGAGCATGGGCATGTGGTTCGGCGTCGGCTCCCGCGACGAGGTGGCCGGCCAGGAGGGCTCGACCCACTTCCTCGAGCACCTGCTGTTCAAGGGAACGGCCACGCGCGACGCCCGCGCCATCGCTGAGGCCTTCGACATGATCGGCGGCGAGTCCAACGCCGCCACGGCCAAGGAGCACACCTCCTACTACGCGCGTGTCCAGGGGCAGGACTCCATGGAGGCCCTCGACGTCATCACCGACATGGTGACCTCCTCGCTGCTGGATCCCAAGGAGGTGGAGACCGAGCGCAGCGTCATCGTCTCCGAGCTCGCTGACGCCGCCGACGACCCCCAGGACGTCGCCCACGAGGCCTTCGCCCGCGCCGCCTTCGGTGAGGGGACCCCCCTGGGCCGCCCCATCGGCGGCACGCCGGAGACGGTCACCGCCGTGCCGCGTGACGCCGTGTGGGAGCACTACCGGCGCACCTACGCCTCGGACACGCTCGTCGTGGCGGTGGCCGGCGCCGTTGACCATGAGCAGGTGTGCGAGCGCGTCGCCGCCGACCTCGCCGTGGCCGGCTGGGACGCCAGCGCCGGCGCTGCGCCGCGCGAGCGCCGTTTCGAGGTGGAGCCCTTCACCGCGCTGGAGGTCCGGGACGTCACCATTGAGCGCGACTCGGAGCAGTCGCACGTGTACCTGGCCTGCCAGGGCATCGCCGTGCGCGATGAGCGGCGCTGGACCATGAGCGTGCTCACGACGATCCTCGGCGGGGGCATGTCCTCGCGCCTGTTCCAGGAGGTGCGTGAGAAGCGCGGCCTGGCGTACACGACCTACGCCTTCGACGCCTCCTACGCCGGTGCGGGAGCCTTCGGCCTGTACGCCGGGTGCGCGCCGGGCGACGTCGAGGAGGTCTGTGCCGTCATGGTCGGTGAGTTCGAGGCCCTGGCGGCGGACGGGCCGACGCAGCGCGAGATGGCCCGGGCTCGCGGCCAGATCGGCGGGGCGATGGTGCTCGGGGGTGAGGACTCCTTGGCGCGCATGGGGCGCCTTGGGCGAGCAGAGGTCGTCACGGGACGTCTGCGCTCCATGGATGAGAACCTGCGCCAGCTCGAGGCGGTCACGGCAGATCAGGTGCGTGAGCTGGCGGTCTGGCTCGCGGGGCAGGCCCGCACCCGCGTCCTCGTCGGCCCCCGGTCCTGAGCGACACCTGCTGCGCTCGCCGCCCCGATAGGCTGGTGCCATGACCATCCGTGTTGCAGTGACAGGCGCCGCTGGGCGCATGGGATCGACCGTCTGCCGTGCCGTTGAGGAGGCGGAGGGCCTTGAGCTCGTCGCCCGCCTCGATGCCGGCGACACCATCAGTGCCCAGGCCCTGTGCGGCGCCGACGTCGCCGTGGACTTCACCGTCCCGGCCGTCACCGAGGCCAATGTCCACGCCCTCATCGACGCCGGCGTCGATGTCGTCGTGGGCACCACCGGCTGGGACGAGGAGTCCTACGCCCGGGTGCGCGAGCACCTGGCGCGTCCCGAGGCCGCCGGGCGCAGCGTGCTCATCGCCCCCAACTTCGCCCTCTCCGCCGTCCTGGCCATGCGCTTCGCCGCTATGGCCGCGCCCTACTTCGAGTCCGTCGAGGTCATCGAGCTGCACCACCCGAACAAGGTCGACGCCCCCTCCGGCACCGCCGTCGCCACCGCCCGCGCCGTCGCAGCCGCCCGCGCGGCCGCCGGCGTGGGACCCTCACCCGACGCCACCGAGTCCGACCCCCTGGGCACCCGGGGCGGTCTGGTGGACGGCGTGCGCGTCCACGCGGTGCGCCTGCGGGGCCTGACCGCCCACGAGGAGGTCGTGCTCGGCAACCCCGGCGAGCAGCTGACCGTGCGCACCGACTCCTTCGACCGCTCCTCCTTCATGCCCGGTGTCGTCCTGGCCGTGCGCGAGGTCGGCTCCCGCCAGGGCCTGACCATCGGCCTGGACGCCGTCATGGACCTGTGAGGCCCTGAGCCCCGGTGCCACAGCCCCTCCACCCCGGCACGCCTCTGTCACAGGTCTGCGACCCACAGCTCCTCGACGACGCCCTCACCCACCGGCAGAAGCCGGTGGGACTCGGTGCGCTGCATCCCCGTGCCCGTGAGGAAGGAGGCCAGGGAGGAGTCCCCGCGCAGCACCCAGGCCAGCAGGACGTTCGCACCGTCCTCGCGGGCCAGGTCGCTCGCCGCCGCCAGCAGCCGCGAGCCGTGGCCCTGGCGCTGGTGGGCCGCAGACACACCCAGCGCCGTGACCTCCGCCGCCCGCTGGGGCGCACCCGCGGCCGGGGCCCCCTCCTCGTCGACGGCGAGCCCCTCGGTGGGGGCCAGGCCCACCAGGCCGACGACCTGCTCGCCGAGCGTGGCCACCAGCACGTGGTGCCGGGCCGAGGGCGGCTCGAGCACGGCTCGTTCCCAGCCGGCGGCCAGCACCGGCGGCGCCACCATCGCCTCGACGCCCGCCGGCAGCGGTGCGCCGTCGTGCTCGGCGCCGTGGGCCGCCCGCAGGGAGGAGGTCATCGTGGAGGCCTGTACCCGCCCGATGGCTTCGAGGTCCGCCCCAGACGCCGGGCGCACGGAGGGCGGTGCACCCACGGCGGGGGAGGGCAGGCGGTCGCTGGCGGAGCGGGGCAAGGTCATACCCGCAGCCTATGCGCACCGCCGGCGCCGGCTGTGACGGCCGTGACCCCACCTCCTTCGGCTCGCGGGCCGGACGGTACGCTGAGCCCATGAGTGCTCTTCCCCCCCGGTCCTTCGGCTCCGTCGGCGTCGCCATGGTCACGCCCTTCCACGCCGACGGCTCCATTGACGTCGAGGCCGCCCAGGCACTGGCCGTCAGCCTCGTTGACGACGGCGCCGACCTCATCCTCCTGGCCGGCACCACCGGGGAGGCCCCCACCACCCACCTGCCGGAGAAGCAGACGCTGCTGCGCGAGGTCAAGGACGCCCTCGCCGGGCGCGCCATGCTCATGGCGGGCGCCGGCTCCAACGACACCGCCCACGCGGTGCGTATCGGCGTCGGCTCCCAGGAGGCCGGGGCCGAGGCGCTGCTCATCAACGCCCCCTACTACAACCGGCCCAGCCAGGAGGGCGTCCACCAGCACATCATGGCCGTCGTTGAGGCCACGGACCTGCCGGTCATGCTCTACGACATCCCCGGGCGCACCGGGGTGAGGATCCTCGACGAGACTCTCGCGCGCCTGGCCGAGCACCCCCGCGTCAAGGCCGTCAAGGACGCCACCGGGGACGTCGAGCAGGGCTTCGAGCGCATGGAGGCCACCGGTCTGGAGTACTACTCCGGTGACGACGGCCTCAACTTCGCCTGGCTCGCCCACGGCGCCTCCGGCGTCGTGTCCGTCGTCGCCCACGCCGACGCCCACTCCTGGCGTGAGATGATCACCGAGGTCGACGCCGGTGACCTCGACGGCGCCCGCAAGGTCGCCCAGCGCATCCGCCCGCTCGTGCGCGCCATCATGGGCGGCGGCCAGGGCGCGGTCATGGCCAAGGAGGCGCTGGCGCTCCAGGGGCGTCTGCCCGAGGCCACCGTGCGCCTGCCGCTGGTGCGCGCCGAGGCCGCGGAGGTCGCCGCCCTGCGTGAGGTGCTCCAGGCCCAGGGCCTGCTCTGAGCGCACCCGCTCTGAGGTGACCGGGGCGACGCCCCGGTCACCGGTGCGTGCGGGACCTGCCCTCCCCGTCGCCCGGGCCGCCCCTGCGCTCCCGCCCGCCCTCGCCCAGCCTCTCGACGATGCTGGAGGCGACGGCGTCGGAGGCCGCGGAGGCCGCCTCCCGGGCGGCGAGCAGCTCCTCACGCACCACCCGGCGCAGGATCTTGCCGATCTGGGAGCGCGGCATCTCCGTGAGGATCTCCACCTGCCTGGGCAGGGCGTAGTGGGACAGGGTCCGCTCGGCCCAGGCGCGCACCTGCTCCAGGCTCACCGTCTGGCCCTCCTTGGGCACGATGGCGGCCACGACGCGCTCGTTGCCGGCCTCCCCGGGCAGGCCGACGACGGCGACGTCCTCGACCTGGGGCATCGAGCGCACCGCCGCCTCGACCTCGGTGGGGTAGATGTTGAAGCCGCCCGAGATGATGAGCTCCTTGCGCCGGTCGGCGATGACGTAGAAGCCGTCGGCCTCCTGACGCACGAGGTCGCCGGTGCGCAGCCAGCCCCCGGGCAGGAGCACCGCGTCGGTCTCCTCCGGGTTCTCCCAGTAGCCCACAAAGACCTGCGGGCCTCGCACGAGCAGCTCGCCGACCTCGCCGGGGGCGACCTCGGTGCCGGGGTCCTCCGGGTCAACGATCCGCACGTCCGTGGAGGGGAAGGGCACGCCCAGGGCTCCGGGGCGCCGCTCGGGGGAGATGGGGTTGCCCAGGGTGATGGGGGAGGACTCGGTCATGCCGTAGCCCTCGATGATGACGCCCCCCGTGGCCTCCTCCCAGGCCTCGGCCACCGCCCGCGGGTTCGCCGCCGCGCCGCACACGGCGATCTTGCACGAGCTCAGGTCCGCGCCGGTGGCGTTGGCGCGCGAGACGATCCGGTCGAACATCACCGGCACGCCCGGGAAGAAGGTGGCCGGGTGGCGCTTCCACGCCGACAGGACCATGTCGGCGCTGAACTTGGGCAGGATGACCTGGGTGGCCGCCAGTCCGACGGCGCACAGCAGCGACAGGCTCAGGCCGAAGGCGTGGAAGAACGGAAGCACCGAGTAGAAGGTTTCCTGTCCGTGCTCGCAGGTCTGGGAGGCCCAGGCCAGGCTCATCTCGGCGTTGGAGCGCAGGTTGCGGTGGGTGAGCTTGACGGCCTTGGGGGTGCCGGTGGTGCCGCCGGTGTAGAGCAGGACGGCGACGTCGTCAACATCGGGCAGCCGGTGGCCAGCGGGCAGGGGGGTGCAGGCGGCCACGAGGTCGTCCCAGGAGCGCACGCCGGAGGGGACCGGGCCGCGCAGCTCCGAGCGCTGGGCCCGGGCGGCGGCCACGGGCAGGCTCAGGGCCAGGCGGCTGGTCCAGGGCAGGTGGCGCGAGAGGTCCACCGACAGCACGCGCCGGCCGGTGAGCCCCGCCGCGCTGAGGGAGCCAGAGGCCTGCACGAGGCGGGCGAGGGTCTTCTCCCAGGCGATGATGACCTGGCCCCGGTGGATCTCGATCTGCTCGCGCAGCTGGGCGGCGGGGGCGAGCGGGTTGTGCTCGGCCAGGATGGCGCCCAGGCGCCACACGGCGTAGGCGATGACGACGTGCTGGGGGCAGTTGGGCAGGATGACGCCGACGACGTCGCCGGGGCCCACCCCCAGGGCACGCAGCGCCTCAGCCGCCTGGGCGACCTGACGCGACAGCTGGGCGTAGGTGGTGGAGGCGCCCAGGAAGTCGAGGGCGAGGCCGTCGGGGTGGCGGCGGGTGGCGTCGTCGAGCATCCGGGACAGGGGCTCGGTGACGGGGGCGATAACTCCGGGGACCCCGGGGGCGTAGTGGGGGCGCAGGTAGCGCTCGGAGGTGTCGCCGACGTGCTCGCTCATGAGGCTTCCTTCCCGGGAGGCGGTCTGGGGCGGTGCGGCCCCACGCAACCGTAACCTACGGTTGCGTAACCACGCGCCCCCGCCGTCCCGGCCGCCCTTGGTGGCCGGGACGGTCAGGCCGTCCGCTCCCGGCCGGTCACGCCGTCGGTCAGGCCGTCGGGCAGGCCCTCGGGCAGCCGGTGGCGTGAGACCAGGTGCAGTCGGCGCGTTGGCCTGGTCATCGCCACGTAGAGGTCGCCCGGGCTGCGCTGGCCCACCTCAGCGGCCTCCACGAGCACCACCGTGTCGAACTCCAGCCCCTTGCTCGTCACCGGGGACATCACCGCCAGGCGGGCGCGCAGCACGTCCCCGCCGGGCGCCTCCATGGCGGCCTCCAGCACCGGCTCCTGGGCCAGCACACGGGCCACCGCGGCCGGGTCTGGCGCGATGACGGCCATCCGCCCGCCCCCCGCGCCGACGCTTGCGTCCAGGGCCTGCGACTCAGCCAGCACCACCGCGCGCAGCAGCCGCTCCCACTGCTCGTCGTCGGTGTCCTGCCCTGACGGGCACGTCGCCGCCAGGCAGCCATCGAGGTCGCGCGCCGAGCTCACCGGGTACACCGGCGGGTGTCCCAGCATCTGCGCCACGGACTCCGCGGCCGCCATGATCGTCGCCGGCGTGCGGTAGCAGACGGTGAGGACCTCCTCGCGCAGCGGCGTCGAGCCGCCCGTCCTGGCGCCGTGCCCCCGGCGCCGCCGGCCGGGGCGGGGAGCCTGCCCGCTGCCGGTGGCTGCACCGGCGCCCAGGGCGGAGAGCGCCTGTGCCCAGGAGGAGGGCGCGTGCGGCCCCGAGTACTGGGCCAGGTCCCCGACCACGGTGAAGGAGCGCACCGGGCAGCGCCGGGCCAGCGCCCGCCACGCCATCGCCCCCAGCTCCTGGGCCTCGTCGACGACGACGTGCCCGTAGGTCCACGTCCGGTCCGCCCGCGCCCGCTCGGCCAGCGTGAGCGAGGGACCCGTGTCCGCCATGCGGTCCGCCAGCATCTCGGCGGTCACCATGCCGTCGCCCAGGTCCTGGGAGGCGATGGCCTGGGCGGCGTAGGAGACCAGCTCCTCACGGCGCCGCGCCTCCACACGCGCCCGCTGCGCCTGGGCGTCCTCGCTGGGGCCCAGCAGCTCGCACAGCTCGTCGATGAGCGGCACGTCCGCCTGGCTCAGCTCCGAGCCCGCCGGGCGCGCGAGCAGGGCCCGCTCGGCGGCCGTGAGCTCGGGCGCCAGGCGCTCCAGGAGCGCTGGCCTGGCCCACAGGCGCTCGAGGAGGCCCACCGGCGTCGTCGGCATCCAGCACAGGTTGATCTCCCGGCGGGCGTCGCGTGCGGTGCGGATGTCCTCACGGATCCACGCGCGCGTGTCCGCGTCCGAGGCGTCCTGGCGGGTGGCGCGCGCGTACTGGTCCGTCAGGCGCTCGAGCAGCCACAGCACGAAGGTCTCGCGGGCGAGGTTGTGGGGCCTCCCGGACCGGCGCGCCCGGCTCACCGCCTCGGCCACGTCCGCGGGCCGCAGGGTCAGGCGCACCCCCTCGACGACGATCTCGCGCGGCTCGGCGGGCACCCGTTGCAGGTCGCGCACGGCGCGCCGCAGGACCTCGGCCCACAGGGCCCGGCCCTTGAGCTCGTGGACCGCCGGTGCCTCAGTGCCTCGTGCCCGCAGGCCGGGCACGAGGTCGCCGACCGTCGTCGCCACTACCCCCGTCTCACCGAGGGAGGGCAGCACCTGCTCGACGTAGCGCAGGAAGGTCCTCGACGGGCCCACGAGCAGCACCCCCGAGCGCTCCAGGCGTGCGCGCTCGGAGTAGAACAGGTAGGCGACGCGGTGCAGGGCCACCGCCGTCTTGCCTGTGCCCGGGCCGCCCTGGACGACGAGCACGCCCTTGCCGTCACTGGTGACAATGCGGTCCTGCTCCGCCTGGATCGTGGCGACGATGTCGCCCATGCGCCCGTCGCGGGCGGCGCTCATGGCCGCGATGAGCGCGCCCTCGCCCTGCAGCCCCTCCACCGCCGCACGGGAGCCGGACCAGGCGTCGTCGCCCAGGGCGCTGACGTCGATGACCTCGTCCTCCAGCCCGACGACGCGGCGCTGACGGGTGTCGATGTGGCGCCGGCGCACCAGGCCCATCGGGTCGCGGGCCGTGGCCTGGTAGAAGGCCCGGGCCAGGGGCGCGCGCCAGTCGAGGACGACCTCGCGGCGGCGCCCGTCCTGCAGCCCCGTCCGCCCGACGTAGTGGCGTCGGCCGCCGTCGGTCACCCCAGCGCTTGTGGCGCCGGCCTCGACGGCCTCAGGGGACAGGTCCATGCGGCCGAAGACGAGCCGGTCCTCGACCCCCTCCAGGGAGGCGACGAGTCCCGCGTAGTGGGCGGCGTAGGCGTCGCGCTCGCCCCGCGACTGGTGGGTGCCGCTCGCTCCTGCCGCCTCCGTGCGCGCCAGCGCCTGGCGGGCGGCCTCGAGCTGGCGGTCGAGCTCGCCGTAGGCCGTGTCCAGGAACACCTGCTCGGCCTGCACCTGCCTCACACGTTCCGACTCGGCGCTGGTGCGCACGCCGTCGGGCACGGAGCAGGTCTGGGGGGGCTGGGTCACGTGATCTCGCAGACTGGGCCCTTGCGGAGGTGCCCGGGGTGCTCGGGGGTCGGTGCGCGCAGGCGCGCGGGGCCGTCCATTATTGTCCCAGCGTGGGCACCCGTGCCGACGCCGACGCCGACGGCGAACACCGGGCCTGTGCTCATGGGCACCCGCGCCGGCCACGGCCCGCGGGAACAGGAGGCAGCCCGGCCGTGTTGCACGTCAGGGACACCACGACGGGCGCCTGTGGACCGACGACGCCCGTGGACCGACAACCGCCCGGAAGGAGGACAGGATGAGACCCCTGTACAGCGTGGAGCACCCCTGGGACGAGCCGGTCGCGCCGCGCGTCCTGCTCTACCAGCTGGCCGGAGCGATGGACGCGGGCCACGCGGGCCGGCTCGCCGTCGAGCAGCTGCTCATGACCCTGCCCTCCGAGCGGATGGCCACCTTCGACACCGACTCCCTCATCGACTACCGGGCCCGCCGCCCGATGATGGTCTTCGACACCCACTCCTACACGGGGGTCGAGATGCCCGAGCTCGTCCTGGACCTCCTCCAGGACGACGAGGGCCGTGACCTGCTGCTCCTGTACGGCGCCGAGCCCGACTACCGCTGGGAGGAGCTCGCCGGCGCCGTCACCCACCTGGCCCTGACGATGGGGGTGACGCAGGCGGTCTCCATGGCCGGCATGCCCATGGCGGTGCCCCACACGCGCCCCACCTACGTCCACCACCACGGCAACCGCCCCGAGCTCCTGCCCGAGCAGCCCGACTTCTTCGGCCGCGTCGAGTTCCCGGGCTCGATGAGCGGCCTGCTGGAGCTGCGCCTGGGCGAGTCGGGCCTGGACTCGCGTGGGCTGACGGTCTCGATCCCGCACTACGTGGCCCGTGACGACTACCCGGCCGGCGCCGCCGCGCTCCTGTCGGCCGTGGCCGAGACCACCGGCCTGGCGCTGCCCCTGGGGGACCTCGAGGCCGCGGCCGCCGTCAACCGTGCTGAGATCGACGCCGAGGCCGCCTCCCAGCCGGAGGTCGCCGCCGTCGTCGCCGCCCTCGAGGCCCAGTACGACACCTACGCGCCCCCGAGAGCCGACGCCGACGAGATCTCGCGCCTGCTCGACGTGCCCACCGCTGAGGAGATCGGCGCCCGTCTGGAGGCCTTCCTCGAGGCCAACGACGCCGCCGAGGAGGGCCCCCAGGGGAGGTAGGAGCGCGGCCGGCCGCAGCGCCCCGGGACGCTGCCCTTGGAGCGCCGCCGGCCGGGGCGGCTCAGGCGCGCGGCAGGGCGGGGTCGTCCAGGGACCAGGCACGCACCGGCAGCGGCAGCCGCCTGACCGCGCGATCGACCTCCTGCACCTGCCCGGGCGTCAGGGGGCTGCGGCCGGCCACGACGACGAGGTTGCCGCGCCTCCTGCCCCTGACGCAGGCGGCGTCCGCCACGACGATCCCCCCGCCGAAGACCCGGCGCACCGCCGCCAGCTCGGCCCCCGCCTCCTGACGGGGCGCCGAGACCGTGTTGGCCAGGTACACCCCGTCCGGCGCCAGCGCCCTGCGGCACGCCCGCATGAGCTCCTCGGTCCGGCAGGAGGCCGGCACCCGACCTGCCGTGAAGACGTCGCGCACCACCACGTCCCACTCGCCCTCGCGCAGCGACGGGGCCACCTCAGCGGCGTCGCCCACCCGGATGCGCAGCCGGGGCGCGCGTGGCAGGTCGAACCACTCGCGCACGCGCTGGGCGAGCACGGCGTCGATCTCCACCGCCAGCTGGGTCGAGCCCGGCCGCAGCGCCTCCCAGGCGCGGGCCAGCGCGCAGCCCGCCCCGCCCAGGTGCGCCGCGCGCACGGGCACCCCGGGCAGCAGCACGTCCAGGACGGCGTTCATCTGCTGCTGGTACTCGAAGTCCAGGTGCGTGGGGTCCACCAGGTCGATCCAGGACGACTCGGTCCCGTCCAGCAGAAGGAGGACCCCCTTCTCGCGCCGCTCCAGGCGCGCCACGCCCGTGGATGTCGCCACGTCTCCCACCGGCAGCGCCGCCAGGCACGGCGTGGCGCCGGGGCGCGACGTGGCGCCGCGTGCGCGCCTGCTGCTCCGACCTGCCACGGCAGGCAGGTTAGCCTGGACGCATGAGCCGGGCACCCAGGAACGAGGCCGCGCGCCGCTCCTGGGGCGAAGACGACAGTGCCACGAACATCCTGCACGTGGACATGGACGCGTTCTTCGCCTCCGTCGAGCTCCTTGAGCACCCCGAGCTGTGCGGGCGCCCCGTCATCGTCGGAGGGACGCACGGCCGTGGGGTCGTCAGCGCCGCCACCTACGAGGCCCGCGCCCAGGGCGTGAGCTCGGCCATGAGCATGGCCGAGGCGCTGCGCCGCTGTCCCCAGGCCGTCGTCCTGCCCGTGCGCCACGGCGTCTACAGCCGTGTCTCCGCCCAGGTGATGGAGGTCCTGGGCGAGGTCACGCCCGTGCTTGAGCAGGTGAGCGTCGATGAGGCCTTCCTCGACGTCTCCGGCTCGCGACGGCGCATGGGAGGACCGGTCCGCATCGGCCACTGGGTGCGTGCCGAGCTGCGCCGGCGCCTGGGCCTGCCCGCCAGCGTCGGCATCGCCTCCACCAAGCTCGTCGCCAAGCTCGCCTCCGCCCACGCCAAGCCGGACGGGCTGCTGCTCGTGCCCGCCGACGCCACCCAGGACTTCCTCGACGTGCTGCCGGTGGGTGCCCTGTGGGGCGTGGGGGACAAGAGCGCCCAGGCCCTGGCCCGCTGGGGCATCACCGATGTGCGCACCCTGGCCGCCACGGAGGTGCGCCGGCTGGAGCGGGTCCTCGGGCCCGCCACCGCGCGCCACCTGCACGACCTGTCCCACGGCATCGACCCGCGCCCGGTCGTCGTCAGCCGGGAGGACAAGAGCGTGGGCACCGAGTCCACCTTCTTCGACACGATCACCAACCGCGAGGACGCCCGCCGCGTGCTGCTGGACCAGTGCCACCAGTGCGCCGGGCGCCTGCGCCGGGCCGGCGCCCGGGGACGCACCGTGGTCCTCAAGGCCCGCGGCGCTGACTTCGTGACGGTGACGCGCTCGCGGACCCTGAGCGTCCCGACGGACCTGGCCCGTGACGTCTTCGCGGTGGTGGAGGAGCTCTTCGAGGCGCTGGGGGACCCCGTGGGCGGCTTCCGCCTGCTGGGGGTGCGGGTCGAGGGCCTGTCGCGGGCCGACGACGGCGTCCAGCTCCTCCTGGACGACGACGGGCGGCGGGGCGCCCCGGAGCGGGCGGCCGACGCCGTGCGGCAGCGGTGGGGCAGGGCAGCGGTCTCCCCGGCCAGCCTGCTGCGCCCCTCTCACCCGGCGCAGGGCTGAGACGCCGCGCGGCGGGGCGTGCGCGCTCGGCGGGGCGTGGACACGTTTTCCTCTGCCGCACGCCTGCGCATATCCTGTCCGCACGAGCGGGACCGCCTGGGCCCGTGCGCCGTCCTGGTGGCGGCGGCGGGCTGGTCGCAGGTCCCTCAGGAGCGCCGAGCGTGGGGGAGCCCGCGCCAGGAGGGAAGCCATGGCACTGTCGGAGCGTGAGCAGCAGGTGCTGCGCGACCTCGAGCGCCAGCTCCACGAGGACGACCCCGGTCTCGCCAGCTCGATCGAGCAGGCGGGCCGCACGCCGGGGCGGCTGTCGCCGCGCCACGTGGGCTACGGAGTGGCGCTCGTGCTCACCGGGCTCGCCGTCGTCATCGGCGGGGTCAGCGTGGGCCACGGCATCGTGTCCATGGTCATCGGCGTCGTCGGGTTCTCCCTGGCGGTGTGGGGTGTCACGCTTGTGCTCACCCGCCCCCAGGCCCCCTCTGCCGGGGCCAGGCGGGGCCGGGGCTTCATGGAGCGCCAGTCCGAGCGGTGGGAGCGCCGCCGCGAGGACAACCGCTGAGACCTCGTCCCCTGCGGCCGCGCTGACCGCCCTGCTGGTCACCCAGCGCTGAGGGCCGTCGTGCGGCCGCGTCGCTCGCCGTCCAAGGGGCCCTCGCACGTCCCCCCCCACCTTCCTCCACCTTGCTCCCACCTCCTCGTGCCGGTGCCCGCACGAGACCCGCTCCGCAACACCCGCCCAGCGTCCCCGCCATCCTCACGATGGCGGGGACGCCGCCGTGTGGAGCCCTGTCAGGGCCGTGCCCGGCCATCGGCGGCGCAGGTGCGCGGTGGGTGGCAGGCCCCCGCGCCCCGGCGCCGCACCGGGGTCCCGGGCGCGCCGCGTCCTCCACTTCCCTCCACCTGAGTAATCGGCGCGATGGTGCGGTCCGTGACCCAGATGTGACCGCCCGTCGCTCCCTGGGTGGGTGAAAGTGGGGGGGAGTGGGGTACTGTGGGGCGCACTGGGTCGTCGAGGGGGAAGGAGCGGACCTCATGTTCCTGGGTACGCACGCCCCGCGCCTGGACGACAAGGGACGTCTCATCCTCCCGGCCAAGTTCCGTGAGGAGCTGGCCGGGGGCGTCGTCCTCACCCGCGGGCAGGAGCACTGCGTCTACGCCTTCTCCACCGCGGAGTTCGAGCGCATGTACGCCCAGCTGCGTGAGGCTCCCCTCGCGCAGAAGCAGGCACGCGACTACGTGCGCGTCATGCTCTCCGGCGCGGACTCCCAGATCCCGGACAAGCAGGGCCGCATCACCCTGCCCGCCCCGCTGCGCGCCTACGCGGGCCTCGGCCGCGACCTCGCCGTCATCGGCGCCGGTGCCCGCGTCGAGATCTGGGACGCCGGCGCCTGGGAGCGCTACCTCGCCGCCCAGGAGCAGGTCTTCGCCGACACCGCCGAGGAGATCATCCCCGGCTTCTTCTGAGCCCACCCGGCGGGCCGCCGCCGCGACCCGCCAGCACACAACTGCACACCGGGACCGCCAGACGGCTCTCGCCGAGCGAGGTCCCCTCCCGCCACGCGTCCGACGTCCCTTCCCCGGCGCCGGAACCTGCGGGAGGAGTCCTGGCCCGACGAGCCCGCCTGGGCCCACCGCACCCGACGGCACCCGCACAGGAAGGAGGAGGACGTGCCCCGCACCAGTGAGCACGAGGCTGACGCCCCCCGGGCGCCGCTCGCCACCGAGGCCGCCCAGCGGCACACCCCCGTCCTCCTCCAGCGCTGCCTCGACCTGCTCGCGCCGGCCCTCGAGGGTGCCGACGCACCCGCCCACCCCGTCCTCATCGACTGCACGCTCGGCATGGGCGGGCACAGCGAGGGCGCCCTGAGCCGCTTCGCCGCCCTCACCGTCATCGGCATCGACCGCGACCCCGAGGCCATCGCGCTGGCCAGCGCCCGCCTGGCCCCCTTCGGTGAGCGCTTTCGGGCCGTGCGCGCCACCTACGACCACGTCCACGAGGTGGCTCGCACCGCCTCCCCCTACGGTGACGGCACCGTGGACGCCGTCCTCATGGACCTGGGTGTCTCCTCCCTCCAGCTCGACGACGCCGGGCGCGGCTTCTCCTACTCCCGGCCCGCCCCGCTGGACATGCGCATGGACCAGACCACCGGCACCACCGCGCAGCAGCTGCTCGACACCGCCGACGAGCACGAGATCACCCGGATCCTGCGCACCTACGGCGAGGAGCGCTTCGCCTCACGCATCGCCGCCGCCCTCGTGCGCCGCCGCGAGGCGGGCAGGCCCGTGCGCGACACCGCCGACCTCGCCGAGCTGGTGCGTGACAGCGTCCCCGCCGCCGCCCGGCGCGCCGGCGGGCACCCCGCCAAGCGGACCTTCCAGGCCCTGCGCGTCGCCGTCAACGCCGAGCTCGAGGTCCTCGAGCGGGCCGTGCCACGTGCCCTCAACTCCATCCGGGTCGGCGGACGCCTGGTCGTCGAGTCCTACCAGAGCCTCGAGGACCGCATCGTCAAGCAGGCGATCACCGCGGGCACCACGACCCGCGCCCCGGAGGGCCTGCCCTTCGTCCCCGGCTGCGCCGCGCCCTACCTCGCCGCCGTCACCCACGGCGCCGAGAGGGCCGACGACGACGAGCTGTCCCGCAACCCCCGCTCTGCCCCTGTGCGGCTGCGCGCCGCCACCCGCGTGCGCCCCGCCTGCGACGCGCCGGCCCCCGAGCCGCAGGGTGGCGGCGGGGCAGGACCCGGCCCACGCCGCAGCCGGCCGCGTCCGGCCAGGGCTGACCGCACGAGGAGGACCACCCAAGGAAGGACACGCAGATGAGCGCCGCCCACGCCTACGCGCCCGGGCCGTCCGGCCGCTCCCTGCCGCGCGCCGAGCACGCCCCGCGCCCCGTGCTCCACGTCGTGCGCGGCGTCGCGCCCGCGCGCGGGCGCCTGCCGGTGCTGCTCCTGGTCCTCGTCATCCTCCTCACCCCCTTGTTCGCCTCGACCTACCTCAACGCAGCCATGGCGGACACCGCCTTCAAGATGCACGACGCCCAGCAGCGGCTCGCCGCCGTCAACGAGCACATCGACACCGTCAACGGTCTGCTGCGGGAGGCCTCCGCCCCCGACTCCCTGGCCCAGCGCGCCACCGAGCTCGGCATGGTCCCCGCCGGCGCCCCTGGGGTCGTTGACCTCACCACCGGCACCGCCTCCGGCGGCTCAGCGGCCAAGCGGGGGTAGGAGAGCGTGTACCCCAGCCGACGTCGGGTCCTGCAGGCCGCGGGCGTGGCGGCCTTCGCCACGGTCACCGGGCGCACGGCCTGGCTGCAGCTCGTCAAGGGCCGCGACCTGGCCGAGCAGGCCCTGGCCGAGCGCACCGAGACCTGGGTCAACCGCGCCCTCCGCGGGAGGATCCTCGCGGCGGACGGCACCGTCCTGGCCGCCTCCTCCGTCTCCTACGACATCGGCGTCAACCAGGGTCTCATCTCCCAGTACGAGCACTACGTCTTCCACGACGACCCTGAGACCGGGGAGAGGACCGCCGAGCTCGTCGGGCACGGCGCCGCCGAGGTCGCTGCGCAGATCGCCCCGCTGCTGGGCGTGGACGCCCAGGAGCTCGGCGCCCTCATGGTCGGCAACAGCACCTACGTCGTCATCGCCGATGCCGTCAACCCCGAGATCTGGCGGCAGATCAAAGCCCTCGACATCCACGGCATCGAGCCCGACCAGCACCCCCACCGCTCGTACCCGGCGGGTAAGGTAGCCGGCAACATCGTCGGGTTCAGCTACGAGGACCCGCCGCGCGTGCTCGTCGGTGCCAACGGGCTCGAGTACTCCCAGAACGAGGTGCTCACCGGCATCGACGGCCGCGGCAGTGTCGAGCGCACCCCGGGTGACGTCAACATCCCCACCGGGCACCACGAGGAGGTCGAGGCCGTGGCGGGCACCGACGTGCGCACCACCCTGGACGCCGACCTCCAGACCGTCGCGCAGCAGGCCATCGATGAGGTCGTCACGGCCCAGGGCGCCGAGTGGGGCTGCGTCGTCGTCATGGAGCCGTCCACCGGCAAGGTGCTCGTCATGGCGGACTCCAACGCGATGGACCCCTCCGACCCCCTCGCCTCGGCCCCGCAGGACCGGGGCTCGCGCTGCGTCGAGGCGGTCTTCGAGCCCGGCAGCGTCGGCAAGGTCATGACCTTCGCGGCGGCCCTCGAGGAGGGCGTCGTCACTGCCGGGGACACCTTCACCGTGCCTGACACCTGGACCGCCGCCAACGGCCAGGTCTTCGAGGACTCCCACGAGCACGAGGTCCAGCGCCTCACGGCGGCACAGGTCCTGGCCGAGTCCTCCAACGTCGGCACCGTCCAGATCGGCGAGCGCGTCTCCGACGAGCGGCGCCACCACTACATCGAGGCCTTCGGCTACAACCAGCTCTCCGGCATCGAGCTGCCCGGTGAGTCCTCCGGGCTGCTGTCCGACTGGACCGAGTGGGACGACCGCACCCGCTACACGACGATGTTCGGCCAGGGAGTCGCCGGCACGGCCCTGCAGTCCGCCCAGGTGCTCGCCACCGTCGCCAACAAGGGCGTGCGCGTGGCCCCGCGCGTCATCGACGCCTTCATCGCCCCCGACGGCACCGAGACCCTCCAGCCCCGGGCACAGGGCGTGCGCGTCATCTCCGAGCAGACCGCTGCCGCGCTCACCGAGATGCTCATCGGCGTCACCCAGGAGGGGGGCACCGCCGAGGCCGCCTCCCTCGACGGCTACCTCGTGGCGGGGAAGACGGGCACCACCGAGATCCTCACGGGCTCGGGCACGGTCGCCTCCTTCGTCGGCTTCGTCCCCGCGCGCGACCCGGCTATCGCCGTCGCCGTCGTCGTCAACCGCCCCAGTGGCACCTACGGCGGTACCGTCGCCGCACCGGTCTTCCGAAAGATCGCCCTGGCCGCCATGCACTCGCTCGGCATCGCCCCCGATCCTCTTGTCATCGCCGCCCAGGCCGCCGCCGAGGCCGACGCCCAGGCTACAGCCCAGGCCACAGCCCAGGCCGACGCAGGCTGAGCCCGTGAGGCCCGCGCCGCGGTGCCCGCACGCCTCAGAGCCATCCCGCCTCCAGCCACGCTAGATTGAGGAGCCATGAGCAACCACGCCTACGAGTCAGCCGCTGCGCTGCGACCGCACCGCTGCGTCCCCACGGCGCTCGCCGACCTCGCCGAGCGTTTCTCGTTCACCCCCGCCCCCGGGGACGAGCAGGTCCTGGCGGCACTGAGCGTCGGCGGCGTGAGTGTGGACTCAGCCGACACCGCCCCCGGTGAGCTCTTCGTCGCCCTGCCCGGCTTCCGGCGCCACGGCGCGGAGTTCACCGCCGAGGCCGTCGCCCGGGGGGCCCTGGCCGTGCTCACCGACGCCGCCGGGCTGGGTACCGTCCGCCGCGAGGCCCCCGGCACCCCGGTGCTCATCCACCCCGACCCGCGCGCCGTCGTCGGCCCCCTGTCCGCCGAGGTCTACCACCACCCCTCCCGGCGCCTGGTCACCACCGCAGTCACCGGGACCAACGGCAAGACCACGACCTCCTACTTCCTGGACGCGGTCCTGGCCGCCCACCTGGGCGGCTGCATGGTCGCCGGCACTGTCGAGCTGCGCGTGGGCCCCACCTCCGTGGAGTCCCCCCGCACCACCGTCGAGGCGCCCGTCCTGCAGCGCATGATGGCCCTGGCCGTCGAGGAGGGCGTCGGCGCCGCCAGCCTTGAGGCCTCCAGCCACGCCATCGTCCTGCACCGCCTGGACGGCACCGCCCTGGACGTCGTCGGTTTCACCAACCTCCAGCGCGACCACCTCGACTTCCACAAGACGATGCAGGGTTACCTTGACGCCAAGGCCCAGCTCTTCACCCCTGAGCACACCCGCCACGCCGTCATCTGCGTCGATGACGAGTGGGGGGCCCAGCTTGCCCGCCGCACCCGCCAGGCGGGACTCATCGGGGTGGATCGCGTGCGTGCCTACCCGGTTGAGGGCGACCCCGCCCAGGGCACCGACTGGTGGGTCACCGACGCCACCGTCTCCATGACCGAGGCGGCCACCACCTTCGTCCTGCACGGTCCCGACGGCGAGCGCATCGAGGCCTCCTGCCCGCTGCCCGGCCTCGTCAACGTGCAGAACGCCGCCCTCGCACTCGTCATGGCCCTCAGGGCCGGGGTCCCGGTGGCCACCGCCGTGGCGGCCCTCGCCCACGCCCACAACATCCCCGGCCGCATGCAGCGCATCTGCCAGCGCGACGGCGTGCGCGGCACGTGCATCGTGGACTTCGCCCACACGCCCGACGCCATGGAGCTCACCCTCCAGGCCGTGCGCCAGATCACGCCGGGACGCCTCATCGTCGTCTTCGGCTCCGACGGCGACCGCGACCAGGGCAAGCGGCCCATGCTCGGGGAGGTCACCGCACGCCTGGCCGACCTGCTCGTTGTCACCGACGAGAACCCCCGCAGTGAGGACCCCCAGCTCATCCGCGACGCCGTCCTGGAGGGCGTGCGCCGCGTGCGCCCCGACCTCGAGGGCGTGGAGGAGGTCACCACCTGGCGCGGTGACGCCGTGCGCCGCGGTGTCGAGCTGTGCGGAGCCGAGGACACCGTCATCGTCACCGGCAAGGGCCACGAGCCCTTCCTCGAGGTGGCCGACGAGTTCATCCGCTACAACGACGCCCCCGTCATGCGTGAGGCCGTCGAGGCCAAGTGGGGGCCGTTGGCATGATGACCCGCACCCTGCGCGAGCTCGCCGCCATGGCCGGCGGCACCCTCATCGCTCCCCCCGAGGCCCTGGAGGAGGTGGCCGGGCGCGCGGTCAGCGAGGTCGTCACCGACTCGCGCCGGGCAGGCCCCTCCAGCCTGTTCGTCGCCATCTCCGGCGAACGCACCGACGGGCACGCCCACGTGGGCGAGGTCGCCGCCCAGGGTGGTGCCGCCGCGCTCGTGTCCGACCTCGGCGCCGCCCGTGGGGCACTGGCGGCGGCAGGCACCGCGCCCGAGGCGCTGCCCCTCGTGCTCGTCGCGGACACCGTCGAGGCCCTGGGCGCCCTCGCCCGCGCCCACCTGGCGGACCTGCGCGAGCGCGCCGCGGCGCGTGGCCAGGCCCTGACCGTCCTCGGCGTGACCGGCAGCGTCGGCAAGACGACGACCAAGGACCTCACCCGCCGGCTCCTCGCCGCCCAGGGGCCCACCGTGGCGCCGGTCGCCTCCTTCAACAACGAGATCGGCCTGCCCGTGACCGTGCTGGCCGCCGACGAGTCCACCCGCTACCTCGTCCTCGAGATGGGTGCCTCCGGGCCGGGCCACATCGACTACCTCACCGGCCTGGCCCCCCTCGACGCGGCCGCCGTCCTCATGGTCGGGCACGCCCATATGGCCGGCTTCGGCTCCGTTGACGGTGTCGCCGCCGCCAAGGCGGAGATTCTCCACGGGCTGGTGCCCACGGGCACCGCCGTGCTCAACCTCGACGACCCGCGCACCGCCGCCATGGCCCCCCTCGCCCCGGCCACGGTCCTCACCTTCTCCGCCAGCGGGAACGAGGCGGCGCACATACGCGCCACCGACGTCGAGCTCGACGCCCAGGCCCACGCCGTGCTCGACCTGCACCTGCCGGGCCTCGCCGGGCCCCGCCGGCTGCGTCTGGCCGTGCCCGGCGCCCACAACGTCGCCAACGCCCTGGCCGCCGCCGGCCTCGCGCTGGCGGCCGGGGTGCAGGCCGAGGCCGTCGCCACGGCCCTGGGCTCAGCCCGCCTCGAGAGCCCTCACCGCATGGACGTCCACGAGGTCCACCTCGAACCTGGCGCTGAGGGCGCCCCCGCCATGGACCTGCTCGTCATCGACGACTCCTACAACGCCAACATCGACTCCATGACGGCCTCGCTCGCCGCGCTGCCGGCCCTGGCCGGCGGGCGTCGTCGCGTCGTCGCCGTCTCCGAGATGCGCGAGCTGGGCGAGTCCTGCGACGCGGACCACACCCGCACCGGTGAGCTCGTGGCCCAGGCCGGCGCCGCCCTGCTGCTGACCATCGGCCCGGCCGCCGCCCCCGCCGCGGCAGCCGCCCGGGCCCGCGGGGTCGAGACCATCGAGGTGCCCGACGCCGACGCCGCCATCGCGCTGGTCAGCTCGGCCCACACACCCCTGCGCGACGGCGACGCCGTCCTCGTCAAGGGGTCGAACGGCTCAGGCGCCTGGCGCCTGGCCGACCACCTGAGCGCCTGTGCGAAGGAGAAGTCCCCCCGATGACCGCGATCCTCGTGTCAGCCCTCGTCGGCCTCGTCGGCACCCTGCTGGGCACACCCCTGCTCATCCGCTTCCTCCAGCGCCGCCACTACGGCCAGTTCATCCGGCAGGACGGGCCCGAGGGGCACATCACCAAGCGCGGCACGCCCACGATGGGCGGCCTCATCATCATCATCTCCACCGTGCTCGGCTACGCGGCCGCCAACCTCATCGAGACGCGTGTGCCCCGGGCCTCCGGCGTGCTCCTGCTCTTCCTCGTCGTCGGGCTGGGCCTCATCGGCTTCATGGACGACTTCGCCAAGATCGCCAGGCAGCGCTCCCTGGGCCTGAGGGCCTGGCAGAAGGTCCTCGGGCAGGCCGTCATCGGCATCGTCTTCGCCGTCGCCGGGCTGGGCTTCGCCGACCGCAACGGCCTGACCCCGGCCTCGACCGCCATCTCCTTCGCCCGTGACTCCCACCTCGACCTGGCCGCCGGGGGAGTGGTTGTCGGGGTCGTCCTCTTCGTCATCTGGGCGAACTTCCTCATCACCGCCTGGTCGAACGCGGTCAACCTCGCCGACGGCCTCGACGGCCTCGCCGCCGGCTGCTCCGCCATGGTCTTCGCCGCCTACACGCTGATCGGCGTGTGGCAGTCCAACCAGTCCTGCCTGCACGCCCACCCCGACGTCGTGGCGACCATGTGCTACGAGACCCGCGACCCGCGAGACCTGGCGATGATCGCCGCCGGCCTCATGGGGGCCTGCTTCGGCTTCCTGTGGTGGAACGCCTCCCCGGCGAAGATCTTCATGGGCGACACCGGCTCCCTCGCGCTGGGCGGCGCCTTCGCCGGGCTGTCGATCCTCACGCGCACCGAGTTCCTGGCCGTCGTCATCGGCGGTCTCTTCCTCGCCGAGGTCCTGTCTGACGTCATCCAGGTGATCTCCTTCAAGACCACCGGCAGGCGGGTCTTCCGCATGGCCCCCTTCCACCACCACTTCGAGCTGGGCGGCTGGACCGAGGTCAACGTCGTCATCCGCTTCTGGATCATCTGCGGGGTGTGCGTCGTGGCGGGCCTGGGCCTGTTCTACGCCGAGTACCTCGTGTCCTGAGCCGTCGCAGCCGGTCCCGGGCGCGTCGGGGGCGCCCGCGCGCCGACCTGGCCTACGGTCGGGGACGGCGGGCCCGGCGTCCACCACCCACCACGACCATGAGCGAGGAAACGTGAGCAGCACCGCCGTAGGCACCGGCCTCCTGGGTGACCTGAGGCACGCACGGGTCGGCGTCGTCGGCCTCGGGCGCACGGGCCTGGCCGTCATCGACGTCCTCGCCACGCTCGGTGCCCGGGTCAGCGCCTTCGACGCGCGTGCCGAGGCCCTCGAGGCCCTGGGCGCGCGCGCCACCGGGCCGGTCGTCGAGACCAGCGCGGGCGACGACGCCCAGGTCGCGCACGCTGTGGCCCAGGCGGACCTGGACCTGCTCATCGTCTCCCCGGGAGTGGCCGCCACCGGACCCGTCATGGGGGCCGCGGCCGCGGCGGGCACACCGGTGTGGAGCGAGGTCGAGCTCGCCTGGCGCCTGCAGCAGGCCACCCGTCCGCAGGTTCCCTGGATCACCGTCACCGGCACCGACGGCAAGACGACGACCGTCGGCATGCTCGCCTCGGTCCTGGGCGCCGCGGGACTCGAGGCGCCGGCGGTGGGCAACATCGGTGTCCCGGTGGTCAGCACCGTCGCCGAGGGCCGCAGTGACGCCCTCGCGGTCGAGCTGTCCAGCTTCCAGCTGCACACCACCCACACGCTCAGCCCGCTGGCCGCCGCCTGCCTCAACGTCGCGGCCGACCACCTCGACTGGCACGGCAGCCTGGCGGCCTACACGGCTGACAAGGCACGCGTCTACGCCCGCGCCCGCCGCGGCGCCGTCTACAACCTGGCCGACGCCGCCACTGTGGACATGGTCGAGCAGGCCGACGTCGTCGAGGGCTGCCGCGCCATCGGCTTCGGCCTGGCGGTGCCGGGCGTGGGCCAGGTCGGCCTCGTCGAGGACGTCCTCATCGACCGCGGCTGGCACGGCGACCGCCGCAGCGCCGGGCTCGAGCTCGCCACCCTGGCCGACCTCGCCCACCTCGCTCCCGGCGGCGACGTCGGCCGGCTGCCCGCCCACGTCGTCGCCGACGCCCTGGCGGCCGCGGCCCTGGCGATGAGCCACGACGCCGTCCAGGCGGACCCGGGCGCGGTCGCCCGGGGGCTGCGCGCCTTCGCGCCCGGTGCCCACCGCCTCGTCACCGTCGCCCAGGCCGACGGCGTCACCTGGGTGGACGACTCCAAGGCCACCAACACCCACTCCGCCCAGGCTGCCCTCACCGCTGTGCCTGAGGGCAGTGCCGTGTGGCTCGTGGGAGGCGACACGAAGGGCGCTGACCTGCACGATCTCGTCGTGGACGTGCGCTCGCGCCTGCGTGCGGCCGTCGTCCTGGGACGCGAGCAGGAGGCCGTCGTCACCGCCCTGCGGGACGGGGCCCCCGGCCTGCCCCTGGTGCAGGTGCCCGACGGCGAGGGCGGGGCCGTCATGGACGCGGCCGTGCGTGCCGCCCGGGCCCTGGCCCGCTCCGGCGACACCGTCATCCTCGCTCCCGCAGCCGCCTCGTGGGACCAGTTCAGCTCCTACGCCGAGCGCGGTGAGCTCTTCGCCACCGCAGCGCGGCGCCTGGCAGGCGACGGGACGGGGCAGTGAGCACGCCGGCCGCCCCGGGCACCCCCGGCGGCTCACGGCGCGGCCGTCCCGTTCAGCGCCTGTGGGCCCGGCTCGCTCGTCGCCTGAGCGCCGACGGCCCCGTCGAGGGCGAGCACGCGGTGCTCTCCTACTACATGCTGCTCGCCGCCACGATCGTCCTGCTCATCGTGGGGGGCGTCATGGTGTTCTCCGTGCAGTCCGTCGCCGAGGCCGCCAAGGCCGTCGAGTATGCCCAGGCGCATGACCAGGAGATCTCGGACGGCAGCCTCCCCCTGGGCTTCTTCACGCGCAACCTGCTCATCATGGGCGCCGGCGTCGTCGCCATGGGCCTGGTCTCGAGGGCCCCGGTGCTCTGGATCAGGCGCATGTCCATCGTCATGCTGGCGATCTCGGTCATCGCCCAGGTCTTCGTCTTCGTGCCTGGCCTGCGCTACTGCGGCGGAGGCAACTGCAACTGGGTGAGGCTTCCCGGAATCGGCACCGTCCAGCCCTCAGAGCTCGTCAAGCTCGGGATCGCCCTGTACATCGGCTGGGTCGCGGCCAGGAGACCGCAGTGGCTCGAGAGGACGCGGTCAGTGCTCCTGCACGTGCTGGCTCCCGTGGGGCTCGCGGTCGGCCTCGTCATGGGCGGCGGTGACCTCGGCACCGTCGTCGTGCTCACCCTCGTCACGGCCGCCAGCCTGTGGATGGCCGGGCTGGGACGGGGCTGGTTCCTCAGCCTCGGCGCCCTGGGTGCCCTCGGTCTGACCGCGGCCACGATGCTCTCGCCCAACCGCCGCGAGCGTATCCGGGCCTGGCTCGACCCCGACGGCGCGGACCCCCTCGACATCGGCTACCAGCCGACCCACGGCCGCTACGCCCTGGGCACGGGAGGCCTCACCGGCGTGGGACCGGGAGCCTCACGCCAGAAGCTGGGCTACCTCACCCAAGCGGACTCCGACTACATCTTCGCGGTGCTCGGCGAGGAGATCGGGTTCATCGGCACCCTGCTGACGATCTGCCTGTACATGCTCATCGGCTGGTGCTGTCTGCGGCTCATGCGCCGCACGAGCGAGATCTACGTCATGGTGGTCACCGGCGGCATCATGACGTGGATCGTCGGTCAGGCGCTGGTCAACATGAGCGTCGTCGTCGGGCTGCTACCCGTCCTCGGGGTGCCGCTGCCACTCATCAGCGCCGGCGGCTCCTCCCTCGTCCTCGTCCTGCTCGCCATCGGGGTGCTGCTCGCCTTCGCCCGGAGCGAGCCGGGGGCCGCCGAGGCCTTTGCCGCCAGACCGGGGGCGGTGCGCCGTACCCTGGCGGTCATCTCACCGCGTAGGAGGAACCGTGCCTCATGACACCACTGCCACCGGCCCGCTGAGCGCGGCCGAGGGACCGGCCCCTCTGCGGGTCCTGCTCGCTGGGGGAGGCACGGCCGGCCACGTCAACCCGTTGCTCGCCACCGCCGCCGCCCTGAGGGACCCCGCCACAGGCGGTGACCCGCGCACCGCCGTGCTGGTCCTGGGAACCGCGGTGGGGCTGGAGGCGCAGCTGGTCCCCCAGGCCGGCCACGAGCTGGCCCTCGTGCCCCGCGTGCCCATGCCCCGCCGGCCCGGTCTCGAGCTGCTGCGCCTGCCCGGGCGGCTGGCCGGCGCCGTGCGCGCCGCCTCGACCGCTGTCGAGCAGGTGGGGGCGGACGTCGTCGTCGGCTTCGGGGGCTACGTCTCCACCCCCGCCTACCTGGCCGCCCGCCGTGCCGGCGTGCCCGTCGTCATCCACGAGCAGAACGCGCGTCCCGGCCTGGCCAACCGCCTGGGGGCCCGTTGGGCGGCAGCCGTTGCCCTCACCTTCGCCTCCACCCCTCTGGCCGCCCCGGCCCGCCGGGGCGGGCGCACGGTGACCACCGGCCTGCCGCTGCGCCCGGCCGTCGCCGGGCTCGTCGCCCGCCGTGCCACCCAGGAGGGGGCGCGCGCCGCACGGGCCGAGGGCGCGGCCGCCCTCGGCCTGGACCCGGCGCTGCCCACGCTCCTGGTCACCGGAGGCTCGCTCGGGGCCCTGCGCCTCAACGAGGTCATGGCCCGGGCCATGGAGGGCCTGCCCAAGGACCTGCAGGTCCTGCACCTGACGGGCAAGGGCAAGGACGCGCCCGTGCGCGCCGCCCTCGAGCGTGCCGTCGCCTCAGGCCGGGCGGCCGCGGACCTTCCCGGGCGCTACCACGTCATGGACTACCTCACCGCCATGGAGCAGGCCTACGCCTGTGCCGACGGCGTCATCTGCCGCTCCGGTGCGGGCACCGTCGCCGAGCTCACTGCCCTGGGCCTGCCCGCCCTGTACGTGCCCCTGCCCGTGGGCAACGGGGAGCAGCGCCTCAACGCCGCTGACTGCGTGGCCGCGGGGGGCGGGCTCCTCGTCGCCGACGCAGATCTTTGCGACAGTGACGTCACGGGCTTCACGGCGCTGCTGGCGGACCCGGCCCGGCGCCGCGCCATGTCCGAGGCCGCCGCCTCCACCGGTGTGCGCGACGGCGCCGCGCGCCTGGCCGACCTCATCCGAACCGTCGCCGCCCACCGCGGCTGAAGGAGACCCAGCATGAGCGCAGCCCACCCTAAGGACCTTCCACTCGCCGGACGCGCCTTCCACCTCATCGGGGTGGGGGGCGCGGGCATGAGCGTCGTCGCCGAGCTCCTGGCCGAGCATGGGGCCCGCGTCACCGGCTCGGACGCCAACGGCGGCACGGCCTTCGAGAGGCTGGCCGAGCGTGGCCTGGGGGTGGTCCTCGGCCACGCGGGAGCCAACGTGCCCGAGGACGCCGTCGTCGTCGTCTCCACCGCCATCCGGGACACGAACCCGGAGCTGGTCACCGCCCGTGAGCGGGGCCAGGAGGTGCTGCACCGCTCCCAGGCCCTCGCCCTGGCGGCCACCGGCCGTCGCTTCGTCGCGGTCGCGGGCGCCCACGGCAAGACGACCACCTCCGGCATGCTGGCTGAGGCCCTGACCCAGGCGGGCGAGGACCCGTCCTTCGCGGTCGGGGGAGTGGTGAGCGCGCTCGGCAGCGGTGCGCACCTGGGCTCGGGCGATGCCTTCGTGGCGGAGGCGGACGAGTCCGACGCCTCCTTCCTCAGCTACACGCCCGCGATCGAGCTCGTGACGAATGTCGAGCCGGACCATCTCGACCGGTACGGCACGACGCAGGCCTTCGAGCAGGCCTTCGTCGACTTCGCCCACAGGCTCGTGCCCGGCGGGCTGCTCATCGCCTGCTCGGACGACCCCGGTGCCCTGCGCCTGGCCGTGAGCAGTGCTGGGGAGGGGCTGCGCGTCGTGACCTTCGGCGCCGGCGCCCCCGACGCCCTGCCCGGTGGGCGCCTCGTGGGCGAGGGGCACACCCAGCTGGCCGTCCTCGGGCGCAGCGGGGGCTCGACCCGCTCGCGCCTGACCCGGTGGGTCACCGGGCCCGATGGCCAGGCCGTGGCCGGTGAGAGCGTCGAGGTGCGCCTGGCGGTCCCGGGCGACCACGTGGCCCTGGACGCGGCCGGGGCCTGGACGGCGGGACTCGAGCTCGGCGTGGACGCCGACGTCATGGCCGCTGGGCTGGCGGCCTTCGGGGGCACGGGGCGGCGCTTCGAGGACCGCGGCGAGGTCGCCGGGGTGCGGGTGGTGGACGACTACGCCCACCACCCCACTGAGGTCGCCGCGCTGCTCACCGCGGCGCGCGCGGTGGCCCAGGAGCGTGGTGGCCGGCTGCTCGTGCTCTTCCAGCCGCACCTGTTCTCCCGCACCCTCAGCTTCGCCGACCGGTTCGGCCAGGCCCTGGCACTGGCCGACGAGGTCGTCGTCACCGCGGTGTACCCGGCACGTGAGACCCAGGAGCAGTTCCCGCAGGTGACCGGGCAGCTGGTCTCCTCGCGCGTGCCCGGCGGGGCCCGCTACGTGGCGGACCGTGTTGAGGCGGCGGAGGCGCTGGCGGACGAGGCCCGTAGCGGTGACCTCCTGCTCACCGTGGGGGCGGGTGACGTCACGCAGATGGCCGGTGTCGTCCTGGACCGTCTGGCGGGCAGGAGCACGCCGTGAGAAGGCCGGGGGCGCCGCGCCCGGAGCTCCCGGTTCGCCCCGATGAGGAGGCCGGGCCCGAGGAGGCCTGGCCCGAGGACACCGGTGGCGGCCCACGCCCCCACGGCGCCCGGCCCGACGGGAGCGGGACGGGCCTGCTCGCCGGGGCGGGGCAGGGGAGCGGGGACGGCTCGCCGGAGGTGGCCCTGAGCGTCTTCGGGCGCCGGAGCCGCGACCTGGCCGAGGACGCGCCCGGCCCGGGGGGCGCCGTCTGGCGCACGGGCTCGGAGCGCGTGGTGTCCACGGGGATGGAGGCGCGCCGTCGGGAGCGCGAGCGTGCCGCGCTGAGGCTGCGGCTGCACCGGGTGGGGAGCGTGCTGGCCGTGCTGGTGGCGGCCGCCGTGCTCGTGTGGGGGATCGGCTTCTCCCCGTTGCTGGCCCTGCGCAGCGAGCAGGTGCGTGTCACCGGCTCGGACGGGACGGTGGACGCTGCCCAGGTGCAGCAGGCGCTGGCCGGGCACGTGGGGACCTCGCTCGTGCGCCTGGACCTGTCCGGCATGGGCCGGCAGGTGGCGGACGCGCTCGTGAGGGTGCGCTCGGCCCGGGTCACGCGGCTGTGGCCCCACGGGGTGGAGGTCGCGCTGACGATGCGCGTGCCGGTGGCCGTGCTCCAGACGCAGGCCGGCTACGAGGTGCTCGACGGCGAGGCAGTGGTCCTCGAGGTGGTTGAGGCGCCGCCCGAGGGGGTCGCGCTCATCACCCGCGAGGGGCAGGAGCCCTTGGGCGAGGACCAGGTGACGGCGGTGGCACTCGCCGTTGGCTGCCTGGACGGGGCGACACGGGCCCAGGTGGCCAGCGCCTCGGCCTCGGGCACGGGGCAGGTGACGCTCGTGCTCACGAGCGGGGCGAGGGTCGTGTGGGGCGACACGTCCCAGTCGGCGCTCAAGGCGCAGGTGCTGCGCTCACTGCTCACGCTCACGGCTGGCACCTATGACGTCTCGAGCCCGCACAGCCCGGTGACGTCCTGAGCCCGTCGGCAGGGCCGTGCGCCGAGGCCTGGTGGGTGGACGGGCTCGCGAACACGCCGAGGAAAATGCGCGGGCACCGGGGTCTGGCCCCCTAGCGTTGGGCACGTCATCGGAAGAATGACATAAGTATAAACCTTCACCTGAGGTTGAGGGTTGAGGGGAGCCCACCGGGCTCGCGGACGCGGAGGCAGCAGTGGCGGAGACCCAGCACTACCAGGCAGTCATCAAGGTCGTCGGAGTCGGCGGAGGCGGAGTCAACGCCGTCAACCGCATGATCGAGGCGGGTCTGCGCGGCGTCGAGTTCATCGCCGTCAACACCGACGCCCAGGCGCTGCTCATGTCCGACGCCGACACCAAGCTCGACGTCGGCCGTGACCTGACCCGCGGCCTGGGCGCCGGAGCCGACCCCTCCATCGGCAGGAAGGCCGCCGAGGACCACGAGGAGGACATCCGGATGGCCCTCGAGGGCGCCGACATGGTCTTCGTCACCGCCGGCGAGGGCGGTGGCACCGGCACCGGCGCCGCCCCCGTCGTCGCCCAGGTCGCGCGCACCATCGGGGCCCTGACCATCGGCGTCGTCACCCGCCCCTTCGCCTTCGAGGGACGTCGCCGCGCCACCCAGGCTGAGGACGGGGTCGCCAACCTGCGCTCCGAGGTGGACACCCTCATCGTCATCCCCAACGACCGCCTCCTGCAGATCGCCGACCGCAACATCAGCGTCGTCGAGGCCTTCAAGCAGGCCGACAAGGTCCTGCTCCAGGGCGTCCAGGGCATCACCGAGCTCATCACCACCCCCGGGCTCATCAACGTGGACTTCAACGACGTCAAGTCCGTCATGCAGGACGCCGGCAGCGCCCTCATGGGCATCGGCTCCGCCACCGGGGAGGGCCGGGCCCTCGCCGCCACCGAGCAGGCCATCTCCTCCCCGCTGCTTGAGTCCTCCATCGACGGCGCCCACGGCGTGCTGCTCTTCTTCCAGGGCGGCAGCGACCTCGGCCTCTTCGAGATCTCCGAGGCCGCCAACCTCGTGCGCGAGTCCGTCCACCCCGAGGCCAACATCATCTTCGGCAACGTCGTCGACGGCACCCTCGGTGACGAGGTCCGCGTGACCGTCATCGCCGCCGGCTTCGACAGCGAGCCCGACGCCGCCAGCCCCGCCGCGGCCCCGACGCCCGCGCCCGCCCGCCCGGCCGCCCGCTCAGGCGCCCGCTCAGGCGCCCACGCCGCCGAGCACCCGGTGACCCGGCCGGTGCCGCAGGTCGCGCCCGTGCCCGTCTCCGCCGAGCCCGCTGTCCCGGTCACGAGCGAGGTCCCCGCCTACGTTGACGAGTCCCTGCCCGAGGCCGCTGCCGAGCTCGAGGTCCCCCGCGTCATGGGCGTGGACGCCGAGGCCGACGACATCGACCTGCCGGACTTCCTGCGCTGAGCAGGCCGCGCCGGTGAGCGACGCTGCCGCCATCGAGCTGCTCGAGGTCGCTCTGGGCCCCCGTGCCCGCGGGTTCTTCACCACCCGCGGGGCGGGGGCCGCGCCCGTGAGCGGGGCCGACCCCTACGCCGGCACCAACCTCGCCCTGCACGTCAGCGACGACGAGGGCAGGGTCATGGCCCACCGGGACGCGCTCGCCGCCGCCCTCGCGCGGGCCACCGGCCAGGAGCCGCCCGTCATCGCCTGGATGAACCAGGTCCACTCCGCGACCGTCGCCCTGGCCTCCGGGGGCCGCCAGGCGCCCACCGCCGACGCCCTCGTCCTCGACCTGCGCGACAGCGCGACCAACCCGCCCGCCGCCCGTGCCGCGGCCGTCTTGGTCGCCGACTGCGTGCCGCTCCTGCTGGCCACGAGCGACGGCGCGCTCACCGCCGCCGTCCACGCCGGCAGGCGCGGCATGCTCGACGGCGTCGTGCCGGCGGCGGTGAGCGCCCTCGCACGCCGCGGGGCCGACCCAGCGGACCTGTGGGCCGCCATCGGCCCCTGCGTGTGCGGCTCCTGCTACGAGGTGCCCGAGCACATGCGCCGCGCCGGCGCCGCCGCCGAGCCCGCCTGTGCCACCACCACCCGCTGGGGCACCCCCGGCCTCGACGTCGCCGCCGGCGTCGTCGCCCAGCTCGTGCGACTCGGCGTGCACCGTGTCGACAGGCCCGGGTGGTGCACCCTCGAGGACGAGCGCTTCTACTCCTACCGCCGTGACGGCACGACGGGGCGCCTGGCCGGCGTCGTCGTCGGACAGTGCCCCTGACGCGCTGCGGACCCAGACCGTCGGGTGACACGCCGCAGGCAATGGCCGCCGCGTCCCCGCCCGCCCGATACCGTCAGCACGTCCGGGCCACGAGGGGACCGGCAAGCACACAGGAGCCCATGACATGAGTGCGCTGCACAAGATGACCGACATGCTCGGCTTGTCCCAGCCCGCCGAGGACGAGTACGGGCAGGACTACGGGCAGGACTACGACCCGCTCGCCGAGCCCTACGCCCCGGAGGCCTACGAGACCGAGCCCGTCCACGCCTCCGGCGAGGAGGACTCGCTCGCGCCCGTCGCCGTGCCCGACCTGCGCCGCATCGTCACCGCGACCCCCCGCGTGTACAACCACTCCTCGATGATTGGTGAGCCCTTCCGCGAGGGCGTGCCCGTCGTCGTCAACCTCACCCAGATGGACCAGGCCGAGGCGCGCCGCACAATCGACTTCTGCTCCGGCCTCGTCCACGGGCTCAACGGCGCCATCGAGCGCATCACCCCCCGCGTCTACCTCCTGACGCCGGCCACCGTCGAGATCGACAGTGGTGAGCCCTCCCGGGAGGGCGGCCACCTCTTCAACCAGAACTGAGCCCAGTGAGCGCTCTTGCCGCCGTCGTCCTCATCCTGCGCAGCCTCCTGAGCCTCTACGTCCTGGTGCTGCTCGGCCGGGTCGTCCTCGACTGGGTGCAGATGCTTGCCCGCCAGTGGCGCCCCACCGGCCCCGTCCTGGTCCTGGCGAACCTCGTCTACGCGCTGACGGACCCGCCCCTGAGGGCACTGCGACGGGTGGTGCCCGCCCTGCGGGTCGGCTCGGTGGGCATTGACATGAGCTTCCTGGCCCTGTACGTCGCAATCGCCGTCCTCCAGAGCCTGCTCGGCGTGCTCTTGCGTCTGGGATAGCCCCTCGTGCTCCGGGCCGTGCCCTCCAGGCCCCTCACACGGCCCTCAAGCGCGCCACGGCGTGCCCGTTTGCGACGTCGCGTGCTGGGACGCGGGTGAGAAGGCGCACTAGGATGATGTCGTCAATACGCCTGAACCTCGAGTTCAGGTAATCTGTCCGCATGAGTACCTGGTCCACCGGTGCTCGTGACACGTTCCGTAACGACACCGAGGTGACGACAATGACGCTTCTGTCCGCAGACGACGTCCTCAACAAGAAGTTCCAGGCGACCAAGTTCCGCGAGGGTTACGAGCAGGACGAGGTTGACGAGTTCCTCGACGAGGTCGTGGAGGCGATGCGTCAGCTCGAGGCGGAGAACGCCGACCTCAAGGCCCGCCTCGAGGCCGCCAACGCGCGCATCACCGAGCTCGGCCAGGGCGAGCCCGTCGCCACCGCGGCCCCCGTGGTGGAGCAGGCCCACGCGCAGGCCGCCACGGAGGGCGCCCAGCAGGAGCCCGTCGCCGTCTCTGGCATGCTCGAGCTGGCCCAGCGCCTGCACGACGAGCACGTCTCCAACGGCAAGGCCGAGGGCGAGCGCATCGTCTCCGAGGCCCGCGCCACCGGCGAGTCGATCGTCCGCGAGGCCGAGGACCAGCGCAACCGCACCCTCGCTCAGCTCGAGAAGGAGCGCTCCGGCCTCGAGCACAAGATCGACGAGCTGCGCCGCTTCGAGTCCGACTACCGCACCCGCCTCAAGAGCTACCTCCAGAGCCTGCTCACCAACGTCGAGGGCGGATCCGAGGACGGCAACGGGTCGCTGTGACCCCGGGGCTGCGCTGAGACCCTCCACGCCGCCTGGGCGGCTACCATGACGAACCCGCGAGGGCGGCGACCCCACCATGGGGACGCCGCCCTCGCGGTGTGACAGACCCGAGAGGACCCATGACACCGTCAGCACCGCACGCAGCCCCCAGCGGCCACCGCAGCCCCTGTCGCCCGGAGCACGTCCGCCTGCTGTGGGGGCTCGCCGCAGCGGTCGTCCTCGCCGACCAGGCCACCAAGGCGTGGGCCGTCAGTGCCCTGTCCGACGGGCACCGCGTGCCGCTGCTGGGCGACCTGCTCGGTCTCGTCCTCCTGCGCAACCCCGGCGCCGCATTCTCCTTCGCGACCGGGCAGACCTGGGTCCTCACCCTCGTCGCCGCCCTGGCCGCCCTCGTGGTCCTGCGGGCCTCGCGCCGCCTGGGCTCGGCGTGGTGGGCCGTCGCGCTCGGCCTCGTGCTCGGCGGCGCCGTCGGCAACCTCATCGACCGGCTCCTGAGGTCCCCCGGGGCGCTGCGCGGGCACGTCGTGGACTTCATCGACTACGGCGGCGTCGTCGTCGGCAACGTCGCTGACATCGCCATCGTCGTCGCGGCGGGCGCCATCATGGTGCTGAGCCTGTACGGGCTCGGGATCGACGGCAGCCGCGCCAGCGGCGCTGAGGGCCGCCAGGAGACCGGGGCGGTGTCATGAGCCTTCGCCTCATGCCCGTGCCTGACGGGCTCGTCGGCGAGCGCGTCGATGCCGCCCTGGCCCGCATGACGGGGCTGTCGCGCACCAAGGCCGGGGAGATCTGCGCCGGGGGCGGTGTGCGCCTCGACGGCGCGGCGCTGAGCAAGTCCGACCGCCTGCCCGCCGACGCCCTCCTCGAGGTTGACATGCCCGCACCCCGCCCCGTCGGGCCCGTGGCCACGCCCGTGGAGGGCCTGGGGGTGCTCTACGAGGACGAGGACGTCATCGTCATCGACAAGCCCGCCGGCGTGGCCGCGCACCCCTCGATGGGCTGGGACGGCCCCGACGTCCTGGGTGCCCTGACGGCCATGCACGTGCGCGTGGCGACCTCGGGCGCCGCCGAGCGCCAGGGCATCGTCTCGCGGCTGGACGTGGGCACCTCAGGCGTCATGGTCGTCGCCAAGAGCGAGATCGCCTACTGCGTGCTCAAACGGGCCTTCCGCGAGCACACGGTCAACAAGGTCTACCACGCCCTGGTCCAGGGGCACCTCGACCCCACCAGCGGCACGATCGACGCACCCATCGGGCGCCACCCCAGCCGCGAGTGGAGGATGGCGGTGATCGACGGCGGGCGCGAGTCCGTCACCCACTACGACGTCATCGAGTCCATGCCGACGGCGGACCTGGCCGAGGTGCACCTGGAGACCGGGCGCACGCACCAGATCCGGGTCCACATGGCCGCGCTCGGCCACCCCTGCGTGGGCGACGAGACCTACGGCGCCTCGCAGTGCCTGAGCCGGCGCACCGGGCTCGTGCGCCAGTGGCTGCACGCCCACGAGCTCGGCCTCGCCCACCCGGTGACAGGGCAGTGGATGACCTGGCGCAGCAACTACCCCGCGGACCTCGTCCACGCCCTCGACGTGCTGCGCGACACCTCCGTCCTGCGCTGAGCCACCCGGCGCCCGGGTTGCTGGCCGTGGCGGCCCGGCGGGCGCCGCCCCCGGGCCCGCGCCCTCGAGCACCTCGGCGCCCGCACCTAGGATGGCCCCATGACGCACACGCGCACCGGGGCCCCCACGGACGACTTCGTCCACCTGCACGTCCACACGGACTACTCGATGCTCGACGGCGCCGGCAAGATCAAGGACTACATCGCCGAGGCCAAGCGCCTGGGCCAGCGCGCCCTGGCCATCACCGACCACGGCTACATGTTCGGCGCCTACGAGTTCTACGCAGAGGCCAGGAAGGCCGGCATCAAGCCGATCATCGGCGTCGAGGCCTACATGACCCCCGGCACGAGCCGCTTCGACAAGACCCGCGTCTTCTGGGGCGAGGAGTCACAGCGCTCCGACGACGTCTCCGCCCGCGGCTCCTACACCCACCTGACGCTGCTCGCCCGCAACGACGAGGGCCTGCACAACCTCATGCGCCTGGACTCCTACGCCTCCCTCGAGGGCCAGTGGGGCAAGGCCCCCCGCATGGACCGCGAGATCCTCTCGCGCTACGCGAGCGGCCTCATCGGCTCCACCGGCTGCCCCTCCAGCGAGGTCCAGACCCGTCTGCGCCTGGGGCAGTGGGACGAGGCCCGCCGCTGCGCGGGCGAGCTGCAGGACATCTTCGGCAAGGACTTCTTCTACGTCGAGCTCATGGACCACGGTCTCGACATCGAGACGCGGGTGACCAAGGACCTCCTGCGGCTGTCGGCGGAGCTCGGCGCCCCGCTCATCGCCACCAACGACTCACACTACGTGCGCCCCGAGGACGCCACCATCCAGGACGCGATGCTGTGCATCAACTCCGGCTCCGTGCTGTCAGACCCGGACCGCTTCAGGTTCGACGGCGGCCCCACCTACTACCTGCGCCCCGGCCGGGAGATGCGCGAGCTCTTCTCGCAGGTGCCCGAGGCCTGCGACAACACGCTCCTGGTCGCCGAGCAGTGCGACGTCACCTTCCGCACCGTCGATGAGGGCGCCTCCTTCATGCCCGTCTTCCCCGTGCCCGAGGGCGAGACCATGGACTCCTGGTTCGTCAAGGAGTGCTGGCGCGGCATGGAGCGCCGTTACCATGGTGACATCCCCGAGGACCGGCGCCGCCAGGCCGAGTACGAGATCGGCGTCATCGTCCAGATGGGTTTTCCCGGCTACTTCCTCGTCGTGGCCGACTACATCAACTGGGCCAAGGACCACGGCATCCGCGTCGGGCCCGGCCGAGGCTCGGGTGCCGGCTCGATCGTCGCCTACGCCATGGGCATCACTGAGCTCGACCCCATCGAGCACGGCCTCATCTTCGAGCGCTTCCTCAACCCCGAGCGCATCTCCATGCCGGACATCGACGTCGACTTCGACGAGCGCAGGCGTGAGGAGGTCATCGACTACGTCAAGGGCAAGTACGGCTCGGACAAGGTCAGCCAGGTCGTCACCTACGGCGTCATCAAGGCCAAGCAGTCCCTCAAGGACGCCAGCCGCGTCATGGGCTACCCCTACGCCGTCGGGGACAAGCTCACCAAGGCGATGCCTCCCACCATCATGGGCAAGGACATCACCATCGGGGGCATGTTCAACCCCGAGGACGAGCGCTACGGCGAGGCCCAGGAGTTCCGGGACCTGCACGCGTCAGACCCGGACGCCCAGAAGATCGTCGAGCTCGCCCGGGGCCTGGAGGGCGTCACCCGCCAGTGGGGTGTGCACGCCTGCGCCGTCATCATGTCCTCCACGACGCTCACCGAGGTCATCCCCATGATGCAGCGCCTTCAGGACGGCGCCTACATCACCCAGTTCGACTACCCCACCTGCGAGCACCTGGGCCTGCTCAAGATGGACTTCCTGGGGCTGCGCAACCTCACGGTCATCTCCGACGCCCTGGACAACATCGTCGCCAACGGCAAGGAACCGTTGGACATCGACCACGTCCCCCTCGACGACGCCCTGACCTACCAGCTGCTGGCACGTGGCGAGACGCTCGGCGTTTTCCAGCTCGACGGCGGCGGCATGCGCACCCTGCTGCGCCTGATGAAGCCCGACAACTTCGAGGACATCTCCGCCGTCGGCGCCCTGTACCGCCCCGGCCCCATGGGGGCCGAGTCGCACACGAACTACGCCCTGCGCAAGAACGGGGTGCAGGAGATCGTCCCGATCCACCCCGAGCTCAAGGAGGCCCTCGAGCCGATCCTGGGCAACACCTACGGCCTCATCGTCTACCAGGAGCAGGTGATGAAGATCGCCACGGACCTGGCGGGCTTCACGATGGGCAAGGCCGATGCGCTGCGCAAGGCCATGGGCAAGAAGAAGATGGACATCCTGGAGAAGATGTACGTCGAGTTCGAGGCCGGCATGGTCTCCAACGGGTTCTCCAAGGAGTCGGTCAAGGCCCTGTGGGACGTCGTGGTCCCCTTCGCCAAGTACGCCTTCAACAAGGCGCACTCGGCGGCCTACGGCGTCGTCACCTACTGGACCGCCTACCTCAAGGCCCACTACCCGACCGAGTACATGGCGGCCCTGCTCACAAGCGCCAAGGACAACAAGGACAAGCTCGCCGTGTACCTGGGCGAGTGCCGGCACATGGGCATCCGTGTCCTGGCCCCGGACGTCAACGCCTCCCGGGCCCAGTTCTCCGCCGTCGGTGACGACATCCGCTTCGGCATGGGGGCGGTGCGCAACGTCGGCGCGAACGTCGTGGCCGGCATCGTCGAGGCGCGCACGGACAAGGGCGCCTACACGTCCTTCGAGGACTTCCTCGACAAGGTCCCTGCCGTGGTGTGCAACAAGCGCACGATCGACTCCCTTATCAAAGCCGGCGCCTTCGACTCGCTGGGCAGGTCCCGCCGGGCGCTGCAGGCCTGCCACGAGGACTTCGTCGACGAGGTCATCGGGGTCAAGCGCAACGAGGCGGCCGGGCAGTTCGACCTCTTCGCCTCCCTCATGGGTGGTGACGACGCCGGGCAGGACCCCTTCTCCTCGGGGCCGGTCTTCTCCTCCGAGGTGCCCGACCTGCCCGAGTGGGACAAGAAGGACAAGCTCGCCTACGAGCGCGACATGCTGGGCCTGTACGTCTCCGACCACCCGCTGCTGGGCCTGGAGGGGCTGCTGGGCAAGCTGGCGGACACGGAGATCGCCGACCTCATCGCCAACGAGGACCGGCCCGACGGCGCCATGGTGACGGTCGCGGGACTCATCACCTCCCTGCAGCGCAAGACGACCAAGCAGGGCAACCTGTGGGCCATCGTCCAGGTCGAGGACCTGGGTGGCAGCGTCGAGTGCTTGTTCTTCCCGGCGACCTACCAGACCGTCTCGACGATGCTGGCGCCGGACACCGTGGTGACGGTCCGCGGCAAGCTCAACCGGCGAGACGGCCAGGTGTCCCTGTACGCGCAGGAGCTGACGATCCCGGACGTCTCTAGCGCCTCGCACGCGGCCGTGACGATCACGCTGCCGACCAACCGCTGCACGGGGCCGCTGGTGGAGAGGTTCCGCACGGTGCTGGAGAAGCACCCGGGGGACAGCCCGGTGAGGTTGACGCTCACGAGCCCGGGGCGTGAGGTGCGCACCCAGCTCGACGCGTCGCTGCGGGTGGAGGCCAGCCAGGCCTTCTACTCGGATATCAAGGCGCTGCTGGGCCCGGCCTGCCTGTCGCGCTGAGCGCCTGCCCGGCGCCCGTCGGGCAGCGGCGGAGCACGGTCCCGGCGGGCCGTGGCGGTAGCCCGGCCTCAGCGCCCTGCGACGAGGCGGACGACGGCGCCGGCCTCGCCGGCCGGAAGGTCCACGACGACGACGTCGCCATCGGCCAGGCGGTGACCGCGGCGGGTCTCGGGCTCCCCGTTGACGAGGACGTCGCCTGACTGGACGGCCACGCGCGCCTCAGCGCCGTCCTCCACGAGCCCCGCGAGCTTGAGGAACTGGCCGAGCTTGATCTCGCCGCGCACGTCGATGACGGGGTGGGGGTGAAGGCTCATGGGCCCAGTGTGCCAGGTGCCGCCGCGCCCCCTGCCTGTGCACCCCGCGTAGGCTGCGCGCATGACAGGGCGGGACGCGCAGCCGGCAGGGGCGGCGCAGGAGGGGCCTGAGGACCTTGTCCTCGCCGTCGGCGCCAGGTACCCCGTGGGCCGGCGCCAGCACACGCTCACGCCCAGGCTCGCGCTGGCCACGGCGCGTGCCCGCAGCGTGCTCATGGAGGCGGCGTGCGCGCAACAGGTCATCACCTACGGCGAGCTGTCGCAGGCCATCGGAGGGATCGTCCTGCCGCGTCACATGGGACCGCTGCTGCACATGCTGGACCACGACTGCCACGAGCGTGGCGAGCCCGGGCTGGCGGCGCTCGTCGTCAGCGCCGTCACCGGCGAGGTCGCCACCGCGGACACCGGGTGGGCGCCCTCGGAGCGCCGCGCCGCCTGGGCGCACTGGGGCGGGCCTCAGCACACCTCGACGGCCGTGCGCTCCAGCTCCAGGCCGGCGACGAAGCGGTCGAGGTAGCGGGCGTACTCGGCGACCTCCTCGGGCGTCGCCTCGATGGTGACCTCCTGGGTCTGGGCGAAGACGACCTCCTCCAGGTAGTCCTCGAGGCTGCGGCCCTCACCCCACAGACGGTAGCCGGCGAGCAGGGCCATGCCCCAGGCGCCGCCCTCGGAGGCGGTCGCGGCGACGGACACGGGCGTGTCGAAGGCGGCGGCCAGCGCACGCTGGGGGATCTCGGGGGTCTTGAAGATGCCGCCGTGGGCGCGCATCGAGTCGATGCGCACGTCGGTGGCCTCGCGCAGGATGCGCAGACCGTGCGCCATGGCCGCGAAGAGGGCGAACAGGTGCGAGCGCATGAGGCCAGCGAGGCTCAGGCGCGCCTCGGGACGGCGCACGGTGAGCGGCCGCCCCTCGCTGAGCCCCACGAGCGCGTCGCCGGACAGGAAGTTGTAGCTCAGGACCCCGGCCTCGTCCATCGAGGCCGTGGCGGCAGCACCGAGCAGCACGTCGAAGAGCGGGCCGCGCTCGACGGGGGCGCCGATGGCCTGGGCGAACTGGGAGAAGACCTCGACCCAGGCGTTGAGGTCGGAGGTGCAGGTGTTGGCGTGCGCCATGGCGACGGGGGCACCGGAGGGCGTCGCGACGAGATCGATCTCCTCGATGAGGGTGCGCAGCGGCTCCTCGAGGACGATCATGGCGAAGGCGCTCGTGCCGGCCGAGACGTTGCCGGTGCGCGGGCGCACGGCGTTGGTGGCGACCATGCCGGTGCCGGCGTCACCCTCAGGCGGGCACAGGGGGATGCCGGGACGCAGGGCGCCGGTGGGGTCGAGGAGGGCGGCGCCGTCGGCCGTCAGCATGCCGGCGTCCTGCCCGGCCAGGACGACGTCGGGCAGGATGTCCGTGAGCGACCAGGTGACCGCGTCCTCGTCGGCGACCAGGGCGTCGAAGGCCTGGAGCATGGTGGCGTCGAAGGAGCGGTTGCCGGGGCCGATGGGGAAGACACCGGAGGCCTCGCCGACGCCCAGGACGTGGCGGCCCGTGAGCCGGAAGTGGACGTAGCCGGCGAGCGTGGTCACGTGGCTGATGCGGCTGACGTGCTCCTCGTGCCCGGTCACGGCGTGGTGGAGGTGGGAGATGGTCCAGCGCTGGGGGATGTTGAGACCGAAGCACTGGGAGAGCGCACGTGAGGAAACGGCGGTGATGGTGTTTCGCCAGGCGCGGAAGCGGGTAAGCATCCGACCGTCGGCGTCGAGGGGGATGTAGCCGTGCATCATCGCGGACACGCCGATGGCACCGGTGGTGGTCAGCTCGACGCCGTGCGTGGCGCGCAGGTCAGCGGCGAGGGCCGCGTAGGCGGACTGGAGGCCACTGAGGATCTCGTCGAGGGAGTAGGTCCACACGCCGTCGACGAGGGAGTTCTCCCAGTCGTGGCCGCCGGTGGCCAGCACGGTGCCGAGCTCGTCGGTGAGGACTGCCTTGATGCGGGTGGAGCCCAGCTCGATGCCGAGGGCGGTGCGGCTCAGGTCGACGGTGGGGGTGCTCATGCGAGGTGCTCCGTTGGTGGTCGTGGTGCCCGAATGCCGGTGGGGCCGACGGCGGTCGGTGCCTGGGCGGCGGTGCCCGGTCCTGCTGTTGCGGACGAGTGTAATGACCGACGACGCAAATGTGAACGTTCACGAACGGGTGGGGCGAGCTGCCCGGTCCGACCCGGGCTCGTCGTCGGCACGGCGGCGAGGTCAGACACTGCCCCACGAGACCGAATGTGCCTGTCCGTACCCTGCTCAAGGCCGGAGCCGACAGGCTCAAGCCGCAGCCGGCTGGGGCCCTGACCGTGGAGGAGACCAGGACCTCGCTCGACGCTGTCGACGTCGTCCTCGCCGAGGCCGGCCTGCTCGCCTGGTCCCTCACCGACCAGCAGGTTGACATGCTCACCAAGGACCACCTGCGCCACATCCTGGCCATTACCCTGGAGCTTGCGGACACGGCCGCCCGCTGGAGCAGCGCCATGCAGGCCCTGGCCGGGTCCTGCCCGCTCGGGGTGTGCGTCAACACCTCCTCCGACCCGCGTCTCGGCGCCGCCGAGGCCAGCGGCGCCGAGCTCGCCACGAGCGCCGCCGACGTCTTCATCGAGTCCCCTCTCAGCGAGCCCTACAGCACCGAGGACCGCGAGGCGGTGCGCGCCGCCCGCCGGGCGGTGGGGGACAAATCCGGTCGTCGTCGTGCTGCGCATGCACAACCCGACCGTCCTGGCGGAGATCGAGCCGATGGCGGACGCGGCCGTCGTGGACCCGGGCGTGCGCCAGGAGCACGTGTGGGAGCTGCTGCGCGGGCGCTTCGAGCCCCTCGGCCCGCTGCCCGGGCTCCGCGCTCCCCGGTGCGGCCGCACCGCTACCCTGGCGCCATGCTCACCCGCATCGAACTGCGCGACACCGA